>NZ_RCVK01000191.1:0-69397 GCF_003667485.1 Micromonospora sp. BL1 | reverse complement strand
GACTTTTGCTTCTCCGCGTCGGTCATGAAGTTGGCGGCGTTGGGGATCTCTTAGAGTGCCGCCAACTTCATGATCAACGGGGGTCGCGGGGCCGGCACGGGGTCAACGGGGGGAGAGCCAGAGGACGCCCAGCGGGGGGATGCGCAGGGACGCGGACGCCGGGAGGCCGTGCCACGGGACGTTCTCGGCGTGCACCTCGCCCAGGTTGCCCACGCCGGAACCGCCGTAGTGGTGGGCGTCGGTGTTCAGCGCCTCGGCCCACGTACCGGCCGCCGGCAGGCCGATCCGGTAGTCCTCCAGCGGGGCCGCGGAGAAGTTCGCCACGCACACCAGCGTCTGACCGTCCGGGGCGATCCGGATGAACGACACCGCGTTGTTGGCGACGTCGTCCCCGGCGATCCAGCGGAAGCCGGCCGGGTCGGTGTCCTGCGCCCAGAGCGCCGGGGTCTCCCGGTAGACGCGGTTCAGGTCGGCGACCATCCGTTGCACACCGGCGCGGGCCGGGTCGTGGGTGAGGTACCAGTCGAGGCCGCGCTCCTCGCTCCACTCCCGGTCGTCGGCCAGCTCACAGCCCATGAAGAGCAACTGCTTGCCCGGGTGCGCCCACATGTACGCCAGCAGCGCCCGCACGGTGGCCAGCCGCTGCCAGGTGTCGCCGGGCATCTTGCCCGCCAGTGACCCCTTGCCGTGCACCACCTCGTCGTGGCTGATCGGCAGCACGTAGTTCTCGCTCCACGCGTACGCCAGCGAGAACGTGAGCTGATGGTGGTGGTGCTGCCGGTAGATCGGGTCCTTCGAGGTGTAGAGCAGGGTGTCGTGCATCCAGCCCATGTTCCACTTGAACCCGAACCCGAGCCCGCCCTCCGACGTCGGCTTCGTGACGCCCGGCCAGGCGGTGGACTCCTCGGCGATCATCAGCACGCCGGGGTGGTGCCGGTAGACGGTGGCGTTCACCTCCTGGAGGAACGCGATCGCCTCCAGGTTCTCCCGCCCGCCGTGCACGTTCGGCGCCCACTGCCCGTCGGACCGGGAGTAGTCCAGGTAGAGCATCGAGGCGACCGCGTCCACGCGCAGCCCGTCGATGTGGAACTCGTCCAGCCAGTACAGCGCGTTGGCGACGAGGAAGTTGCGCACCTCGTTGCGGCCGAAGTCGAAGACGTACGTGCCCCAGTCGGGGTGCTCGCCGCGACGCGGGTCGGGGTGCTCGTACAGCGGGGTGCCGTCGAAACGGGCGAGCGCCCACTCGTCCTTGGGGAAGTGCGCCGGCACCCAGTCCAGGAGCACCCCGATGCCGGCCGCGTGCAGCCGGTCCACCAGGTGGCGGAAGTCGTCCGGGTCGCCGAACCGGGCGGTGGGCGCGTAGTAGCCGGTGACCTGATAACCCCACGAGCCGCCGAACGGGTGCTCCATCACCGGCAGGAACTCCACGTGGGTGAAGCCCATCTCGACCACGTACGAGGTCAGCTGCTCGGCCAGCTCCCGGTAGCCGAGGCCGGGCCGCCAGGAGCCCAGGTGCACCTCGTACACGCTCATCGGCTCCTGGTGCGGCGCCTGCCGGGACCGGCGCGCGAGCCAGTCCGCGTCGCCCCACTCGTACCGTGACTCGTGCACCACCGACGCGGTGGCCGGCGGCACCTCGGTGCGCGTGGCCATCGGGTCGGCCTTGTCCCGCCACCGGCCGTCGGCGCCGAGGACGCGGTACTTGTAGCGGGCGCCCACCGGCATGCCGGGCACGAAGATCTCCCACACGCCGCTGGACCCGAGCGACCGCATCGGCCACCCGTCGTCCGGCGCCCAGCCGGTCACGTCGCCGACCAGCCGCACGGCGCGGGCGTTGGGCGCCCAGACGGTGAACGCGACACCCTCGTCGAAGACCCGCGCGCCGAGCGCCGCCCAGAGCCGCTCGTGCCGGCCCTCGCCGATCAGGTGCAGGTCGAGGTCGCCGAGCGTGGGCGGATAACGGTACGGGTCGTCGTGCGTCGTGCCGTCCACCTCGACCCGGTAGTCGAGCACCTCGCCGGGGAGCACCGCCTCGAAGACACCGGCGTCGTGCACCCGCTTCATCGGGTGCCGTTCGCCGTCGGCGAGCACCGTCACCTCGCCCGCACCCCGGCGTAGCGTCCGGATCGTGGTGCTCCCGTCGGCCGGATGTGCGCCGAGCACGGCGTGCGGGTCGTGTACCTCGCCGGTGATCAGCTGGTCCATCGGGCGTCGTCCTTGTCGGCCGGTGCGGTCGGGGCGGTGCCGCCGGAGAGGTCGGCGGGTACGTCTTCCACTGTGAGGTCGGGCGCGGCCGGGTGCTCCGGTTCGGCGACGGCCTCCGGTGCGGCCGGGCGGCGCACGGTGAGCACGTGCGCCGGTTGCAGGTACGGGTCGAGGCGTACCGCGTTGCGCTGCCCCCAGTCGTACTCGGCGCCGGTCAGCTCGTCGCGCACGGTGAACCGCTCGTGCCAGTCCAGGCCGAGCGCCGGCATGTCGAGCGTGGTGTTGCCCCACTGCACCTCGCGGGAGTCGAACGAGCAGACCACGATCACCGTGTTGCCGGTCTGGAGGTCGTGCTTGGACCAGCACAGCAGCGCCGGGTTGTCGATGTCGTGGAACCGCAGGTTGCGTAGCTGGTGCAGGGCGGGGTTGTCCCGGCGTACCCGGTTCAGCGTGGTGATGAACGGCGCCAGCGACCGGCCCTGCGCCAGCGCGGCGTCCCAGTCCCGGGGCCGCAGCTCGTACTTCTCGTTGTCCAGGTACTCCTCCGCGCCCGGACGGGCCACGTGCTCGAACAGCTCGAACCCCGCGTACATGCCCCAGGAGGGGGAGAGCAGCGCCGCCAGCACCGCCCGGATCTTGAACATCGGCGGCCCGCCGTGCTGCAACGACGAGTGCAGGATGTCCGGCGTGTTCGGCCAGAAGTTCGGCCGCATCCAGTCGACCGAGGCGACCAGCTCCTCGCAGTACTCCCGCATCTCGGCCGCCGTCGTGCGCCAGGTGAAATAGGTGTACGACTGCGTGAAGCCGACCTTGCCGAGCCCGTGCATGATCGCCGGCCGGGTGAACGCCTCGGCCAGGAACAGCACGTCCGGGTCGACCTTCTTGACCTCGGCGATCAGCCAGTGCCAGAAGTCGAACGGCTTGGTGTGCGGGTTGTCCACCCGGAAGATCCGGATGCCCTCGCCGACCCAGTGCAGCACCACCCGCAGCACCTCGGCCCGGATGCCCTCCGGGTCGTTGTCGAAGTTCAGCGGATAGATGTCCTGGTACTTCTTGGGCGGGTTCTCCGCGTACGCGATGCTGCCGTCGGCCCGGGTGGTGAACCACTCCGGGTGCTCGGTGACCCACGGGTGGTCCGGCGCGCACTGCAACGCCAGGTCCATCGCCACCTCCAGCCCCTGCTCGGCGGCGGCCGCGACGAAGTCGCGGAAGTCCTCCGGCGTGCCCAGGTCGGGGTGGATGGCGTCGTGGCCGCCCTCGGCCGCGCCGATCGCCCACGGCGAGCCCACGTCGTCCGGCCCGGCGGTGAGCGCGTTGTTGCGGCCCTTGCGGTTGACCCGGCCGATCGGGTGGATCGGCGGCAGGTAGAGCACGTCGAAACCCATCGCCGCGACACCCGGCAGCCGCTCGATCGCGGTGGTGAACGTGCCGGAGCGGGCGGGCGCGTCGACAGTCGCCGGGATCGCGCCCTCCGAGCGGGGGAAGAACTCGTACCAGGCGGAGAAGAGCGCCCGGGGCCGGTCCACCCACAGCGTGCGCTCCTCGCCGGTGGTGACCAGCTCGCGCACCGGGTGCTCCCAGAGCAGGTCGGCCAGATCCAGCGCCGCGCTCACCCGCCGCGGCAGGTCCAGGTCGTCGTCGGTCAGCGCCCGCACGGCTTCGCGTACGCGATCCCGGTCGGCCTTCGGCACCAGGTCGAGCGCGGCGGTGAGCACCCGTACGCCCTCGGCCAGGTCGTTCGCCAGCTCGGCCGCGCCCTGGCCGGCGGCGAGCTTCTTGGTGACCGCGTTCTGCCAGGTGAGGTACGGATCCTGGAACGCCTCCACGGCGAAGCGCCACAGGCCCACCGCGTCCGGGCGGATCGTGGCGTGCCAGCGGTCCTGGCCGGGCTCGCCCGGGCGCATCCGGGTGAACGGGCGGGCCGCGCCGTCCGGGCCGAGCCAGACCACGTTGCACCCGAGCGCGTCGTGGCCCTCGCGATAGGCGCGCGCCGACACCGCCACGACCTCGCCGACGACCGCCTTGGCCGGGTAGCGACCGCAGGAGACGACGGGGGAGACGTCTTCGATCGGGAACCGTCCAGTCACCCGCTCAACCTACTGCGCGAGATCCTCTCGCGCTCGGTTGCGCACTGCTTCCACGCCGCCACGCCTTGGCACGCCGCATGTAGCGCAGCACCCCGGCCGGCCCGGTGGAGACCGGCCAGTCGTCGGTGCGGAAGTAGGCGTCCGAGCCGCCGTCCAGGAAGATCACCGAACCGCAGAGGAAGTCGGCGGCCGGCGACAGCATGAACGCCACCCACTCGCCGACGTCCGCCGGCCGGCCGCGCCCGCCGACCGGCACCGGCAGCCCCTCGACCGCCTCCTTCTCGCCCCGGGCGATCTGCTCCTCCAGCAGCGGGGTGGCGATGATGCCGGGGGCCAGGACGTTCACCCGGATGCCGGCGCCGGCCCACTCCGGCGAGATCGCGGCGCGGCGTGCCCACCGCGTCACCGCCAGCTTCGAGCTCGCGTACGCGAACGGCGCCGAGCGCTTGCCGAAGCGCCCCACCACGCGCAGTGCCCGGTCGGCGTCGCGGTCGAGCAGGGCCCGCACGGCGCGCTCCGGCACCATCGGGGTGAGCGTGACGGAGTTCGAGCCGAACACCACGACCTTGCTGTTGCCGGCGGCGGCCAGCGCCGGTCGCCACGCCTCGAGCAGCTCCACCACGCCGAAGAAGTTGACCTGCTGCACGAGCCGGTCCCGGCCGGGGATGCCGCCGAGCCCGGCGGCGCAGACCGCTCCGTCGAGCCGCCCTCCGGCCCGCTCCAGCACCTCGGTCGCCGCCGCCGCGCGCCCGGTCGGCGTGGAGAGGTCGGCGACGACCTCCACGTCCCGCAGGTCCACGCCGACGACTGTGTGCCCGTCTCGCCGCAGCCGCTCGGCGGACGCCCGGCCCATGCCGGAGGCCGCGCCGGTCACCGCGTACGTACCCATGTCGGTTCCTCTCCGCTTCGCCGACGGCCGGTCCGGGTCGGCCCCTTGCGTCTTGCCGGATGCTGGCACGCCGGGCGACCCCGGGTGCGACGAAACCGTGCCTATTCCGCCGTCGGGCGGCCCGAGGCCGGGGCGGCGGGGAGCTTGCCCGCCGCGTGCCGCCCGACGACGTAGCCGTAGACCAGGCCCTGGCCGATGGTCGCCCCGGCGCCCGGATAGGTGCGGCCGAAGGCGTTGGCGGCGGCGTTGCCGATCGCGTACAGCCCGGGGACCGGGGTCCCCGCGCCGGACAGCGCCCGGCCGAGACCGTCGGCCCGGATGCCACCGCAGGTCCCGAGGTCGGACAGGACGACCCGGACGGCGTACAGGGTGCCGGTCAGGGGCCGCAGGTTCGGGTTCGGCGTCACCGTCGGGTCGCCGTAGTAGCGGTCGTACGCGCTGGCGCCACGCGCGAAGTCGTCGTCGACGCCGGCGGCGGCGAGCTGGTTGAACCGCGCCAGGGTGGCGCTCAGCGCGTCGGCGTCCACGCCCATCGACCGGGCGAGGTCACCCGGGGTGCCCGCGCGGTGCGCGATGCCCGCCTCGTACCAGGACTTCGGCAGCGGGGCGCGGGGGAAGTGCGTGCCGGCGAAGACGTAGCTGTTGCGGTACCGCTGGTCGAAGACCAGCCACATGGCCGGCAGCGCCCCGCCCTCGTGGGCGAGGCCGAGCACCCGCTGCCCGAACGTCATGTAGTCGCAGGACTCGTTGACGAACCGGCGGCCCGTGCCGTCCACCATGAGCGACCCGGGCAGGGAACGCTCGGCGAGGAGCACCGACGGCGCGGCGTCGCCGACCGGCGCGACGGCGGGGAACCACCACGCCTGCTCCATCAGGTCGGTGCCGGCGCCCGCCTCCTGGGCGGCGCGGATCCCGTCGCCGGTGTTGCTGTCCGCGCCGAGGCTCCAGTCGCCCAGGTCGCGGTGGTGGTGGGCGTGCCGCAGCGGCAGGTCGTGGTCGAAGCCGCCGGTGGCGAGCACGACACCCCGCTCGGCCCGTACGGCGAACGTCGTCTCCCCGTGGCGCAGCTCCGCGCCGACGACCCGGTCCCCCTCGACCAGGAGCCGCTCCAGCGCCGTCTCGGTCCAGACCGGGATGCCGGCGCGGCGGACGCCGGCGAACAGGCCGGCGGCGATGGCCTGGCCGCCGGCGGCGTACTCGCGCCCGAGCGCGAGGCCGCCGAGGCCCTGGGCGAGGCGGGTCACGATGCGGGGCAGCGCGCGAACCGGAGTCTTCGCCATCAGGTTGAGCCACTTGTAGTCCGCGCCGGTGACCGGCATGGGCACTGGTGCGGAGAGGACGGCGGGACGCAGCCGCGCGCGGTCGGCGCCGAGGACCTTCAGGTCGAGCGGGCGGCACTCGCAGCTGCGGCCCTCGGCGGTGCCGCCGGGCAGCTCCGGGTGGTAGTCGGAGTAGCCGCGGGCCCAGAGGAACCGCATCGGGGTGGTCCGCGTGAGCATCTCGATCGTGGCGGTGCCGTGCTCCAGGAAGCTGCGCCAGCGCTGTTCGGGCGCGGAGCCGTCCACGACGGCCTCCAGGTACGCCGCGCCACGCTCGAGCGTGTCCCCGGAACCCTCGGCGGCCAGCACGGGATTGGCGGGGATCCAGAAGGCGCCGCCGGAGCGCGCCGTGGAGCCGCCGACCCAGCGCGACTTCTCCACGACCACGACGGAGAGGCCGGCCTCGTGGGCGCTGAGCGCGGCGGCGAGGCCGGTGCCGGAGCCGATCACGACGAGGTCGACCGAGGCCGGCTGCGGCTGCCGGGGTACGGACATGGGGAACTCCTTGCTACGGGGCGACGACGGGCCGGGTGCCGGCGGCGACGAGCGCCGCCGTCCCCTCGGCGTCCAGGGGGCAGTGGGTGCCGGTGAAGATGCTGGCGGCGCAGAGGTTGCAGTGGGTGCAGCGCGACCGGGTGGCGGCGTCACGGCTGATCCTGTTGATCAGGTCCGGCTCCCGGAGCAGGGCGCGGGCCATCGCGACGTACTCGAAGCCGTCGCTCATGGCCGTGCGCATCCCGTCCAGGTCGGTGACGCCGCCGAGCAGGATCAACGGCATGGACAGCTCGCGGCGGAACTGGAGCGCGAGGTCGCGGAAGTAGAGCGGCTGGTAGGGGTAGTCGTGGAACAGGAACCGGCCGAACATCTTCATGCCGAGCCGCAGCAGCGGCGGCTGGGGCGCGGCCATCGCCGCGAGCGGGATGTCGCCCCGGAACAGGAACATCGGGTTGAGCAGCGACGACCCGCCGGTGAGTTCCAGGGCGTCCAGGTGCCCGTCGGTCTGCAGCGTCCGGGCGAACGGGATCGACTCGTCGAGATCGAAACCGCCGCGTACACCGTCGCTCATGTTCATCTTGGCGATGACGGCCACGTCGTCGCCGACGGCCTCCTTGACGGCGGCCAGGATCCGGCGCGGGAACTCGGCGCGGTTGGCCAGCGCGCCGCCGAACTCGTCCCGGCGCCGGTTGAGCTTCGGCGACAGGAACGATCCGGCGAGGTAGGTGTGGCCCAGGTGCACCTCGACGGCGTCGAAGCCCACCTCGCGCGCCGCCGCGGCGGCGCTGCCGTGCGCGGCCACGATGCGGCGGATGTCGTCGTGCGTCGCGGCGCGGTCGAAGCCCATCGCCAAGGGGTTGAACCGCGCCGACGAGGCGAGCGAGGGCAGCCCGTTCGAGCGGGAGTTCGCCACCGGCCCGGCGTGGCCGATCTGGGCGCTGACCTTGGCGCCGGTGGCGTGCACCGCCTCGGTCAGGCGCCGCAGCCCGGGCAACGCCTCGGGCCGCCAGTAGACCTGGCCCCGTTCGGTGCGCCCCTCGGGCGCGACGGCGAGGTAGGCGACAGTCGTCATGCCGACGCCGCCGCGGCCGACAGCGGTGTGGTACTCGATCAGGCGGTCGGTGACCAGGGCGTCCGGGGTCGCCCCCTCGAAGGTGGCGGACTTGATGACCCGGTTGCGCAGGCGCACCGGACCGAGGGTGGCGGGGGAGAGCGGGTCGGGGATCGGGCGCGTGGTGGTCACGGGGCTTCCTCGGGTGTGGTGATGCGGATGTCGAGCAGACGCAGCAGGGCGTCGACGGCGTGGGCGGGCGACCCGTCGGGGCCGCCGCGGGCCCAGTCGTACAGCGCGGCCTGGGCCGCCTCGCGGTACGCGGTGGCGACGGCGTGATAGATCGCCGTCGGCGCTCCCGGTCGACGCCGGGCGATCTCCCCGGCGAGGGCCTCGGTCCAGGGCGCGTAGGCGCGCGCGGAGGCTTCCGCCAGCTCGGGTTCCTCGGCGACGACCCGCATCCAGTACCCGCCCGCGCTGAGCACGAGCGCGTCGTCGGAGACGGAGGCGACCACGGCGGCGCGCAGCGCGTCCGACAGCGGGATGTCGAGGGGCAGCGCGCGGAACGTGTCGGTCAGCCGCCGGGTGGCGGCGGGCACCCCCACCCAGGCGAGGGCGGCCTTGGACGGGAAGTGCCGCATCAGGGTGCGGGCGCTGATCCCGGTGGCCGCGGAGATGTCGTCCCAGCCGGTGGCGCCGTAGCCGTGCTCCGCCCAGAGCCGCAGGGCCGCGGTGCCGACCGCTTCGGGATCGAGCACCGTGGGCCGGCCACGTCGGCGCCGCGCGGGCGGGTTGTCCGAGGCCATGCGGCCAGTGAAGCATTTTTGTCAGGAAGCGTCAATAATCGGCGACCGGACGGCGGCGCTGCGCGACGAACACGAACTCCCGACCGGGGCGATCAGGCGCCTCCCGCACGTCGAGCACCCGGTATCCGGCGGCGGTCAGGCTCGACTCGACCTCGTCGCGGTCGCGGAACCGCAGCGTCGAGTCCGACGTGACCACCGCTCCGTCGCGCAGGAACCGGTAGGTGTAGCGGAAGGAGACGAACGGCAGGTCGATCGCGGTGACCCGGAGACGCCGTTCCACCCGTCCGACGCCCGGGACCGATCGGACGACCGGGGCGGTGTCCGTCGCCCACTGTTCCCAGGCGCGACGATCGGGACGCCGGGTCTCGAAGACGAGATGCCCCTGCGGCCGGAGCGCGGCGTGGATGCTCCGGAGCGTCAGCCCCCAGTCGGCATCGGTGAGGAAGACCTGCGCCACGTTCCCGGTCATCGTGGCCAGGTCGGCGTCGAGCGCGGGCAGCGCCGTGGCGTCGCCGTGGATCCAGTGGACCGTGCCGGCCCCGTCCTTGGCCCGCGCGACGTCGAGGGACGCCTCAGCCGGGTCGACGCCGACGACCGCGTGCCCGTGCCGGGCCAGCAGGACCGCCAGCGACCCGGTCCCGCAGCCCACGTCGAGCACCCTGCGCGCGCCCAGCTCACGGGCGAGCGCGAGGTAGGCGGCCAGGTCGTCCCGGTCGGAGTCGAAGGCGTCGTAGACCGGCGCGAGGCGCGGATCGGCGAAGATCGCATCGGGCATCGGGCGACCCTACCGAGGCTTGTGACACGTATCTTTTGTATTACGTGACGGGAGGGCCGCGATGAGGTTGAACAGCAAGGGGGAGGTGACCATCCCGGCTGAGCTGCGCGCTCGGCTCAATCTGCACGAGGGCGACGAGGTGGACGTGATCGAGGAGGGCGGTGCCCTACGCACCCGGCCGGTTTCCTGGCCGGCAAGGCGCACGCGCGGTACCGGTCGCGTGGGGGTGCCAAGCGTTCGCCGATCGCCGACTTCTACATCGGCGCGCACGCAGCGGTCTGCCGCTACCGTCTGCTGACCCGGGACGGCAGACGCTACCGCAGCTACTTCCCCGGATTGACCCTCATCGCGCCCGACGATTGATGTTCCGCCAGGGCCGTCAGCCGAGGTCGTGCTCGACCGGTGTGGTGTTGAGGACCCAGGCGAGCGGCATGGTGGCCCGTACGTCGTAACGCGAGCCGTTCAGGCGGTGCATCGTGACGGTCTGCGCCGGGTCCTGCTCGACGACCCAGTACTGCGGGATGCCCGCCCCCGCGTATTCGCCGCGCTTGGTCACCGTGTCGATGCCCTCGGAGCCGGGCGAGACGATCTCGACCACGAGAAGCACGTCGCCCGGTGGCAGCCACACGCCGTCGGCCTGCGTCTTGCTCCACACCACGAGGTCGGGGATGCGTCCACCGACGCCGCCGTGCCGGCCCGGGATGCGCAGCCCGACTGCCTGGGCGACGTGATCCGCCGGTACGCCGCCGTGGGCGAGCCACACCATGAGCCGGGTCGCGATGATCGCATGGGCGTATCCCGGCGGCGGCACGATCGAGAGAACTCCCTCAGGGCTGATCTCGTATCGATGGTGCTCGTCCGCGGCCATCATCGCGGTCAGGTCGTCGAGCGACACGGTCGACGGCATGGATCTGCCCACCGCCTCCGCGCTCATGCCGGAATCGTACCGGGCCGAGCGCGCTCGCGGCCGACACGGACGCGCCGGACGGTGTGCGGCGTGCCGCAGTCCGGGCCGGGCCGGGCCGTCGTCTCGGGCGGGCTGTCCAGAAGGTGCCCTTACACCCCCACGGAGCGGTACACCTCGATCGTCTGCTCGGCGATCGCCTGCCAGGAAAAGTGCTCCACGGCCCGCCGCCGCCCCGCCGCGCCGAACGCCGCGATCCGCTCCGGGTCGGCCAGCAGCTCGTTGATCCGCGCGGCCAGGTCGGCCACGAAACGCTCCGGGTCCAGCGGCGTGCCGGAGCCGTCACCGGCCTGCTCGATCGGCACCAGCAGCCCGGTCTCGCCGTCGGCCACCACCTCCGGGATGCCGCCCGTGGCGGTCGCCACCACTGCGGTCTCGCAGGCCATCGCCTCCAGGTTGACGATGCCCATCGGCTCGTAGACGGACGGGCAGGCGAAGACCGTGGCGTGGGTGAGCACCTGGATCACCTCGTGCTTGGGCAGCATCGCCGCCACCCAGACCACCCCGGACCGGGTCGCCCGCAGCTCCGCCACGAGCCCCTCCACCTCGGCGGCGATCTCCGGGGTGTCCGGCGCGCCGGCCAGCAGCACGAGCTGGGTGTCGGCGGGCAGCTCCCGGGCCGCGCGCAGCAGGTACGGCAGGCCCTTCTGCCGGGTGATCCGCCCGACGTAGACAACGCTGGGCCTCGCCGGGTCGATGCCGAGCCGGTCGAGTACGTCGGTTGCCGGGTCCGGGGCGTACTGCGCGGTGTCGATGCCGTTGTAGACCACGCGTACCCGGTCGGGGTTCACCGCCGGGTACGCGGTGAGCACGTCGCGGCGCATGCCCGCGCTCACCGCGATGATCGCGTCGGCCGACTCGAACGCGGTCCGCTCGCACCAGGAGGAGAGCGCGTACCCGCCGCCGAGCTGCTCGGCCTTCCACGGGCGCAGCGGCTCCAGGCTGTGCGCCGTCACCACGTGCGGCACCCCGTGCAGCAGCTTCGCGGTGTGCCCGGCCAGGTTGGCGTACCAGGTGTGGCTGTGCACCACGTCGGTGCCGGCGGTCCCGGCGGCCATCTCCAGGTCGACGCCCATGACCCGCAGCGCGGCGTTCGCGCCGGCGAGCGGGGCCGGCTCGGCGTACGCGGTGACGCCCTTCTCGTCGCGGGGCGCGCCGAAGCAGTGCACCCGCACGTCGGCGAGCCGGCGCAGCTCGCGGGCGAGGTATTCCACGTGCACTCCGGCGCCGCCGTACACCTCCGGCGGGTACTCGCGGGTGAGCAGGTCGACGCGCATCGGTGCCATGCCCGCACCCTAGTGCAGAGCGCCACGTCGCACCGGGTGCGCAAGTGTGGGCGTCCGAGTGGTGAAGTCGGTTCGGGGTGGTTAGCGTCTGAGCATGGCTGCCAAGGTGCTCGCGATCGTCCTGGCCGGCGGGGAGGGCAAGCGCCTGATGCCCCTGACCACCGACCGGGCGAAGCCCGCCGTCCCCTTCGGCGGGATGTACCGCATGGTCGACTTCGTCCTGTCCAACCTGGCGAACGCCGGCTTCCTCAAGATCGTCGTGCTGACCCAGTACAAGTCCCACTCGCTGGACCGCCACATCACCAAGACCTGGCGGATGTCGACGCTGCTGGGCAACTACGTCACGCCGGTGCCCGCGCAGCAGCGCCGCGGCCCGTGGTGGTTCGCCGGCTCGGCCGACGCGATCTACCAGAGCTTCAACCTGATCAACGACGAGCAGCCCGACTACGTGATCGTCTTCGGCGCCGACCACATCTACCGGATGGACCCCCGGCAGATGGTCGAGGACCACATCGCCTCCGGTGCCGGGGTCACGGTGGCCGGCATCCGGCAGCCGCTCGCGACGGCCGACCAGTTCGGCGTGATCGAGGTCGGCGAGGACGGCAAGCGCATCCGCGCGTTCCGGGAGAAGCCCACCGACGCGGTCGGGCTGCCCGACGCGCCGGACGAGATCTACGCCTCGATGGGCAACTACGTGTTCACCACCCGGGCGCTGTGCGAGGCGGTCGAGCGCGACGCGGCGGACAAGACGAGCAAGCACGACATGGGCGGCAGCATCATTCCGATGCTCGTCGAGCGCGGCGAGGCGAACGTCTACGACTTCAAGGACAACGAGGTGCCCGGCAGCACCGACCGCGACCGCGGCTACTGGCGGGACGTGGGAACGCTCGACTCGTTCTACGACGCGCACATGGACCTGATCAACGTGCACCCGGTGTTCAACCTCTACAACTTCGAGTGGCCCATCTACACCGAGCAGCCGCCGTACCCGCCGGCCAAGTTCGTGCACGCCTGGGGCGAGCGGGTGGGCCGCGCGGTCAGCTCGATGGTCTCGCCCGGCTCGGTGATCTCCGGCTCGCTGGTGGAGAACTCGATCGTGGCGCCGAAGGTGAAGGTGCACTCCTGGGCGCACGTCGACGGCGCCGTGCTGATGGAGGGTGTCCAGATCGGCCGCCACGCGGTCGTCCGGCGCGCCATCCTGGACAAGAACGTCCACGTCCCGGAGGGCGCCGAGATCGGCGTCGACCTGGAGAAGGACCGCCAGCGCTACACCGTGTCCGACAACGGCATCGTCGTCATCGGCAAGGGCCAGCGCGTCGAGCCCTGAGCAGTCCCCACCGCAACACCCGAGGAGGATCCCGCAGTGGCCCACCCCCGTGCCGGCCAGCCCGCTCAGCCCGCCGACCTGGTCGACGTGCCCCGGCTGGTCACCGCCTACTACGCCGAGCACCCGGACCCGGACGACCCGGCGCAGCAGGTCTCCTTCGGCACCTCCGGGCACCGCGGATCCAGCCTGCGCAACGCGTTCAACTCCGACCACATCCTGGCCGTCACCCAGGCGCTCTGCGACTACCGCCGCGAACAGGGCCTGGACGGGCCACTGTTCCTCGGCCGGGACACCCACGCGCTCTCCGCGCCCGCCGAGGCCGACGCGCTGGAGGTGCTCGCCGCCAACGACGTCACGGTGCTGCGCGACAGCCGCGACGGCTACACCCCGACCCCGGCGGTCTCGCACGCCATCCTCACCCACAACCGGGGGCGCACCGGCGGCCTCGCCGACGGCATCGTGATCACCCCGTCGCACAACCCGCCGTCCGACGGCGGGTTCAAGTACAACCCCACCCACGGCGGGCCCGCCGACACCGACGCCACCAAGTGGATCCAGGACCGCGCGAACGCCATCCTCGCCGCCGGGCTCAAGGAGGTGAAACGCATCCCGTACGCGCGGGCGCGTGCCGCCGCCACCACCGGTGAGTACGACTTCCTCGCCCACTACGTCGACGACCTGCCCGCGGCGCTGGACATCGACGCGATCCGCGACGCCGGGGTGCGCATCGGCGCGGACCCGATGGGCGGGGCGAGCGTGGCGTACTGGGGCGAGATCGCCGAACGGCACCGCCTCGACCTCACCGTGATCAACCCGCTCGTGGACCCGACGTGGCGGTTCATGACGCTCGACGGCGACGGCAAGATCCGGATGGACTGCTCGTCGCCGAACGCGATGGCCTCGCTGATCGCCGCCCGGGACGACTACGCGGTCTCCACCGGCAACGACGCCGACGCCGACCGGCACGGCATCGTCACGCCCGACGGCGGCCTGATGAACCCCAACCACTACCTGGCCGTGGCGATCGGCCACCTGTTCCGTACCCGGGAGCAGTGGGGCCCGGCCGCGGCGGTGGGCAAGACGCTCGTCTCCTCCTCGATGATCGACCGGGTCGCGGCCGACCTCGGCCGCCCGCTGCTGGAGGTGCCGGTCGGGTTCAAGTGGTTCGTGCCCGGCCTGCTCGACGGCACCGTCGGCTTCGGCGGCGAGGAGAGCGCCGGGGCGTCGTTCCTGCGCCGCGACGGCGGCACGTGGACCACCGACAAGGACGGCATCCTGCTCTGCCTGCTCGCCGCCGAGATCATCGCCACCACCGGCCGTACGCCGAGCGAGCACTGGGCCGAGCTGGCCGACCGCTTCGGCGCGCCCGCGTACGCCCGGATCGACGCGCCGGCCGGCCGGGAGGAGAAGGCGGTCCTGGCGAAGCTCTCGCCGGAGCAGGTCACCGCCACCGAGCTGGCCGGCGAGCCGATCACCGCGATCCTCACCACCGCGCCCGGCAACGGCGCGGCGATCGGCGGCCTCAAGGTGACCACCGAGTCGGGCTGGTTCGCCGCCCGCCCGTCCGGCACCGAGGACGTCTACAAGATCTACGCCGAGTCGTTCCAGGGCCCGGAGCACCTGGCCCGGATCCAGGAGGAGGCCAAGGCGCTGGTCGACGGCGTGCTCGCCACCGCCTGACCGTTCGCGGAGCGTCCGCCGTTCAACCCGGGCGGGTTTCTGCCCGAAATCCACCTTTAGTGGGGGTCGGCGGCCTATGGTGTGGCCATGTCGGTCGTCCCGCGTCCCGCGCCTCTGTCCGATTCCGTGTCGCCCGCCTCCGACAGCCATGCCCCGGCTGCTTCGCCGAACCTTCACGTACGTCCGGCAGTGGTCGCCGACGCCGCTTGGCTGGCCTCGGTCAGCCAAGCGTCGTTCGTCCGCCACCTGCACGACTACCTGACTTCGGCCCAGCCCGGCGTCGGCCGGTTCTGGGAGGTCGTGCTGGCGCATCCGGCGTCGTTCCCCGGCCGCTGTTTCCTGGTGGCCGAGACCGACGAGGGCGATCGCCTGGGCTTCGCCGACCTGACACTCGTCGACCCGGGACTCGCCCACCTCTCCTACATCTGCGTCGTACGAGCCGCGCGCGGCCGCGGCGTCGCCCGTGCGCTGTTGCGGGCGTACCTCGATCGCCATCCCGGCGTCCGGGGAATGCGGCTGGACGTCTTCGCCGACAACGCTCCTGCCCGGGCCCTGTACGACCGGCTCGGCTTCACCATCGAGTCCACGAGCACGTGGTGGGTCACCGACGTCGCACCCGACCGGTCCGCTGCGTCCGCCGGTGTGCGGTTCGACGGTCTGCATGCCGCTCGTGCCTGGTTCGACACCTACGGCTTCGGCGAGCTCACGGCCGTCGTCGGGGACTCCGACGTGCGGTTCGGTCGCCCGAGCGCCCGGGTGCTGCGCTGCTTCGACGTCGCGACCCTGCGGCAGCCGGCCGTCGTCGCCGCCGTACTGCGCGAGTTCCCCGAGATCGATCGCGTGCTGGTCATGGCGTCCGGCGACGCCCCGCCACCCTGTGCCCTCGGTGACCTGCGCGCTGTAAACCACTCGTTGAGGATGTCCACACCCGAGATCCGCACCCGACTGGAGCTCACGTGACGAAGACGATCGCCAAGACCGCCACCGACCCGGGTGCATTCCACACTCCGAGCCTGTTCTACAGCGCGGCCCGGGAGGGGATGCGGGACCTGCTCGCGCAGCCCGAGGTGTGGCGAGGCGAGCAACGTGGCATCCTGTTGCCGTCGTTCATCGGCTGGTCGGCGCACGAGGGCAGTGGCGTCTTCGACCCGGTGACCGAACTCGGCCTCGACCCCGGCTTCTACGACCTGACCCCGGACCTCGCGGTGGACCTGTCGTCGCTGGAGACCCGGCTCGCCGAGGGCCGGTACGACGTGGTCGTCGCCATCCACTACTTCGGCCGTACCGAGCGGGCGATCGGGCGGATCCGTACCCTGACCGATCGACACGGTGCGCTGCTGCTGGAGGACCTCGCGCACGCCTGGTTCACCCATGCGCTCGGTGGTCCGGCCGGGCGCACCGGGGAGGTGTCGCTCTACTCCCTGCACAAGATGCTGCCGATGCCTGGGGCGCGCGGCGGGATGGTGACCTACCGCAACCCCGACCGGCTCACCGGGCAGCGCGAGACCGCGCCGGAGCTGGCGCGGTACGTGATCGACCACGACACGCCGGGCATCGCCCGACAGCGCCGGGAGAACTTCAGCGCCCTCACCGATCTGCTCGGCACCCTGCCGGAGATGGGTGACGCCTTCGAGCTGATGTGGCCCGAACTCGATGAGGACGACGTGCCGCAGACCTTGCCGGTGCGGATCCTCGGGGCCGGACGCGAGAACCGTGACCATGTCTACGCGGAAATGAACCGCGAGGGATTCGGCATGGTCAGCCTCTACCACACGCTCATCGAGCACCTGCGTGACCACCCGACGACGGCGCGTCTCGCGCGGCACATCATCAACTTCCCGGTGCACCAGGACATCGCGCCGGACGACTATCCCGCCCTGATCGCCGGCTTCCGCCGAGCTCTGAACTCCCTTCCCGGTCACCGCACCGTGATGGCGTCCGGGTTCGAAGGTGACGAGAGGGCGCAGGGCGCGGCCGTCACCGCGGCGGGGGCAGCTTCCGGCGGTTGAGTTGCTCCCGTAGCCCCTCCGGCAGGAGTTCGCGTAGCTGGTCGGGCAGCAACGGCAGATCGAGCAGGCTCAGTTTGAGCTGGTTGCGCTCCTGGTAGCGGCGCGGGTCGAGGCGGACGACGCGACCGGCGTCGCGGACGTACCGGACGTGCACCGAGCCCTCCGTCGCCGCCTGACGGATCAGCAACCCGTCCATCTCCACCGCCACCGGCGCGGAATCCGGGCGTAGTTCCAGGTGCACACTTTCGTGGGCGGAGAGCAGAACCGAACGGGAGATCCCGGCCATCGGCGCGGAGGGCGTCACCACCATCGCCTCGGTCGAGGGCGAGACCAACGGGCCCCCGGCGGCGTAGCTGTAGGCGGTCGAGCCGGTGGGTGTGCTCACCACCAACGCATCGCACCGGTAGTAGCCGTAGCGCTGACCGTCAACCGCCAGGGTGGCGGTGACGAAGCCCGCTCCGGGCTGCCGGACCAGGGCGATGTCATTGAACGCCACCACGTCGTCACCACAGACGTCGCAGGCCAGACAGGCGTGCGACTCGATCGTGAAATCCCGCCCCACCAGCCGTTCCAGTGCCCGGGGCAGGTCGGGCGGTTCCACCTCGACCAGGAAGCCCAGCCGCCCCAGGTGTACGCCGAGCACCGGCTTCGGATCGCGGACGGCCATCCGCAGCGCACCCAGCATGGTGCCGTCCCCGCCGATGCTGATCAGCGCGTCGCAGTGTGCGGCCAGGTCGCCGACGGGCACCGCTTCCACCGAGGCCGGCACCCGGTGCCGGTCCTCGCACCTGACGGCCAGGGTCTTGTGGTGCTGTGCCGCCCACCGTGCGATCGTCTCCACCACCTCGGAGACGTCCCGGGTGGGGTGCAGCACCAGCCCGAACACATAGCCCGCCACCCCTACAGCTCATCACACCGGTGGGCGGGCCGCCCGGCGTACCGGAAGGCGCGTGGGCGGCGAAGTGTGTCCGAACAGGCGACCTTCCGTACCCGTGCTCGGCTCCGACTCGTTGGACGCGAGGTGGAACGGGGACGAGTGGAGCGTCGATGCAAGTCATGATCATGGCGGTTGCCCGACTGCGGCATCGGCCGGACCTTGAGGTGCGCAGCCTGCGCGGACGGACGCCGAGGTGCGCGGTGGGGAGCCGGAGGTGACGGTGGCGCACGGCACGAGCCGGTCGGCCGCCGGCGTGATGAACCGCCCCGGACTGCCGTTCGAAGCGGGCCCGCGGGTGCGGTCCGGCTCAGGTGTCGGATCCTCCGTGGTGCGTGCCACGATCGTCGTGGCGTTGCTCAACTTCGACCAGTTCCCGCGCCTGATCGCCCGCGGGTTCGTGGTGACCGCGGTGCTGCTGGCGGTGCCGTTGATCCTCCACGAGGTCCTTCGTCCGGCCTCCCGGGCCCGCGTCGTGGTGTTCTGGGTTCTGGTGCTCTTCGGAGTGCTCGCGTTGCCGGGGATCACCCGCTCACCGGAATCTGAGTACGGCCAGCAGAAGTTCTTTCTGCTGGTGACCCTGACGATGGCCGCCGCCCTGGCGGTCGCGGTGCTGCGCGGACCGCGGGACGTCGAGATGTTCGCCGTCGTGTTCGTCGTGTCGGGCCTGGTGCTCGCGGTCGCGGCCCTGACGGGGGACTCGGAAGGCGGGCGGGCGAGTGGGTTCGGCTCCAATCCGATCTGGCTGGCCCGAGCTGTCGGGGCCGCGCTCGTGGCCCTCACCTGGCTCTACCTGCGCAGGCGTCTGTCGGCCTGGCCGGCGGCTCTCCTGGCCGCGATACTCCTCCTCGGTCTGATCGCGACCGGCTCCCGGGGGCCGCTGCTGGCCACCGTCGTAGCCATGTTCTTCCTCGTCCTGGCCGGACTGCGGCTGAAGATCCGGCAGGTTCGCCGTGAGTGGGTCGGCCTGACCCTGATGGGTGCCCTGGTGCTGGTCGTCGCCGCCCTGCCCTCACTGCTGCCGCCTCGGGTGTACGCCCTCGTGGTCGACCCGAGCGAGGAGCTGTTCGGTAGCGCGCGCGCAGGCATGCGCGAGGCAACCACGCCGATCATCGCCGAGAACCCGGGCGGAATCGGCTACGGCAACTGGGGTGACTACTCCGGCATGGCCGTCTACAGGTATCCGCACAACCTCTGGCTCGAACTACCGGCCGAGGCGGGGTGGCTGGTGGGAGGCGTCTTCGTCCTGGCCGTCCTCGCCGTGGCGTTCGGACTCTGGGTCGTCAGCCGACGTGAGCCCGCAGCAGGGCTCGTCCTCGGCCTGCTCGCGTTCTACGCGGTGGCGGTGTCGACCTCCGGCGACATCAACGGGGATCGACCGCTCTTCGTCGTGCTGGCTCTCGGCGTGCTCCTGCTCGCCGGAGCGCGAGCACGGGCCGCCGGCGGGCGGCCGGGCGCGGTCGGTGCCCGGCGGCAGGCCCGTGCCGGGGCATGGGGGTCGATGTCCCCGTCCCGCCCGCCGAGCGGGCGCGGGCTCTGGGAACACGCCGGCCGGGCGCGGGCTCTCGGTTGACCTGGCGCCGTTCCCGGTTGCCCACCATGTCGGGGGCCCGGCGCGGCGTGCTCAGCATCGCCGCCGGGTCGGCGGGCGGCCAGGTGCTGGCGCTGGCGGCCGCTCCGCTTCTGGCCAGGATCTACCGTCCGGCCGATTTCGGTCTCTTCGCCGTGGTCTCCGCGTTGGCGATGACCATCGGCACGGTGGCCGCGCTCCGGTGGGAGATGGCGATCCCGATTCCCGAGCGGGAGAGTGACGCCCGTGCGTTGGTGACCCTGGGCCTCGCTGCGGCCTGTGGGACGGGCGCCGTCGGGGCGTTGCTGGTGCTGCTCCTGCGTGACGAGGTGGCTCGGTGGTTCGACCAGCCCGATCTTGCGCCCTGGCTGTGGGTGGTTCCGCCCACCGCCGCGGCGATGGGCACGGTTCTGGTGCTCAACCAGTTCGCCGTGCGACACCGCCGGTACGGCATGATCGGTCGGCGCAACCTGTTCCAGGCCGTGGGCGTCGTAGCCACGCAGCTCGTGGCCGGCGTGGCGGGTCTGCGGTCCGGCGGCTTGGCGCTCGGGTTCGGGTTCGGGCAGGTGGTTGCCGCCGGGGTCCTGCTCCGGGGCGCGCGCCGGCGCGGCGCGGCGGCGGGCGGCGCGCGGTTCCGGGGCCTTGCGGCCGTGGCTCGGAGATACCGCCGGTTCCCCTTTCTCATGGCGCCGTCCGGACTCCTCAACATCCTGGGTACTCAGCTGCCGGTTCTGCTCATCGCCTCCTGGTACGGCAGCACGGTCGCCGGCTGGCTGGGCCTGACCCAGCGGGTGATCGCGATGCCGATCGCGTTGGTGTCCTCCGCCGTCGCCCAGGTCTACCTGGCCGAGATCGCGAGGGCCGCCCGGGAGCGTGCCGCGGACGGGCGGCGGATCTTCATCGGCGCGACGCGGAGACTGGCACTGATCGCTGTGCCCGGTGCGGTTGCCGTCGTGCTCGCCGCGCCGTCGGCGTTCTCCCTGATCTTCGGGCCCCAGTGGCACAGCAGCGCCGACTACGCACAGGCGCTGGCCGTCTTCATGGCGGCTCAGTTCGTCGCGTCACCGCTCTCCCAGACGCTGGTCGTGTTCGAACGTCAAGGTCTCCAACTTGCCTGGGACGCGGGCCGTGTCCTGGTGATCGCGGGCGCTGTCTCCGCGGTGGCGCTGGCCGACGGATCCGCGCTGATCGCCGTCTGGGCGTTCGGTCTCTCCGGAGCTGTCACGTACGGCGTCGGCTGGCTCATGTCGTTGCGTGTGGTGACGGTGGCGAGCCGAGCCGCGAGACGTGCCGCCTCGTCCCCCCGACTCGTTCCACAGAGCTGATGGACGGCGGGACGGCCCTATTTGAACCTTTTGCGCATCTCGACTCTGTGCGGCGTCGTTGATGCATGTGTCAGGTCTGGAAAAGGAGTGTGCCCAGATGCAGGGCTCGTACCACGGGCGGCCGGGGTGCCGGCCATGACCGATCGAGAACGGAAATCGGAGTCAGCGTTGCGCTTGCTGATCGTCTCCTACTACTTTCCGCCGGCGGAGTCGGTCGGTGCCCGCCGGCCCGGTGCCCTCGCCGCCTTCGCGCTCCAGCAGGGCTGGGACGTCCGTGTGCTGACCACCGTCGCCGCCGGGCAGGGGGACGAGCCCACCCTGGTGCCCGAGGACCGCGTGATCCGCGCCGAGCCGTCGCCCCAGCTTCCCAGGGTCAGGCGGATCGAGGCCGTGCCGGCCGACGGCGAAGTCGCCCGGCCGGTGCCGCGACTGACCAGGCTGAGGGCGAAGGCCAACCGTTCGCTCGTCCGTGCCGGCCTGGAACTGCTCGTCCCCGACCCACAGCTCAACTGGGTCCGGCCGGCCATCCGTGCGTTCCGCCGGTCGGCCGGAGACTGGCGTCCCGATGTCGTCCTGGTGTCGGCACCGCCGTTCTCCGGTTTCCTGGTGGCGGCCGCGATCGCCAACCGGCTCCGGGTGCCATGGGTCGCGGACTACCGCGACCTCTGGTCCGTGGGTAACGAGTACTGGGTGCGTTCGGCACCGCGACGGGCGGTGGACGAGAAGCTGGAGCGCCGCCTCCTGCGATCGGTGACGGCCTGTGTGACAGTGTCGGAGCCGTTGGCGGAGACGGTCCGCCGTACGTTCGGGGTGGACACGCATGTGGTCATGAACGGCATCGACCGGCGGCCCCCGCCTGCCGGATCGGTCGACGCCGCTCCTGTCGGCGGCGGCCGGGCGACTCTCACACTGGCACACACCGGATACGTCTACCCGGGGCGTCGGGATCCCGGCCCTCTGCTGGAGGCGATCGCGCTGCTGGGCGACGACGCCAGCCGGGTGCACGTGACGTTCGCCGGCGAGGACCACGGGATCGTCGATGTCGCGGCTGGACGGGCCGGCGTGCGTGAGTCGGTCACCAACCTCGGTTACGTCCCGCCGGAGAAGTCATGGCGGATCCAGGCTGACGCTGATGCGCTCGTCCTGCTCATGTGGAACGACCCGCGGGATGCCGGCACGGTGACCGGCAAGATATTCGACTACCTCCAGGCCCGGCGCCCCATCCTCCTCCTCGGGTACGAGGGCGGGGTGGCGGCGAAACTCCTGCGGGACAGGGGTGCCGGGGTGGTGTGCAACGACCCCGCTGCGATCGCGGCACGGCTTCGGGAGTGGCTCGCCGTGAAGGAGCGGACCGGACGACTGCCGGCGGTGCCGGCCGCCGCGATGGACGGCCTGTTCCGCGAGGACCAGCTCGGCTCTTACCTGGACATCCTCCGCGACGCCGCCGGGAGGGCGCACCACACGCGCCGCCCGCGGTCTCGCTGAGCCCACCCCGCCACCGATCGATCCCCGTGCCCTCACGGCTCGGGGATCGATCGTGTGCTCGTCGTCGGCCGCGGCCGAGAGAAGGGATCCGGTACGTGGACCGCGCCGCCGTGCGAAGGGCTGAGGGCCGATGCGGTGCCTCAGCGGACGCCGGTGAGGCGCCGTTCCTGGTCGAGGTCGAGCATCTGCGCCGACGGGTCGACCGCCACGCCGGAGGCGCGCAGGACCTTGCCCGCGGTCCGCGCGAGGATGCGCAGGTCGAGCCAGAGGGACCAGTCGAGAACGTAGCGGACGTCCAGTTCCAGTCGCTCGGTCCAGGCCAGGTCGTTGCGGCCGTTGACCTGCGCGAGCCCGGTGATGCCCGGCCGCACCTCGAAACGCTTGCGCTCCCGGTCGGTGTACCAGGGGTCGTAGCGCAGCAGCAGCGGCCGGGGACCGACCAGGCTGAGGTCGCCGCGGAGCACGTTGACCAACTGCGGCAGCTCGTCGATGCTCAACCGCCGCAGGGTCCGGCCGACGCCCCGGCAGCGGACCCCGTCGGGCAGCAGCCGGCCCTCCGCGTCACGGTCGTCGGACATCGTCCGGAGCTTGAGGACCCGGATGCGGCGCTCGTACCGGCCGGTGCGTTCCTGGCGGAAGAAGACCGGGCTGCCGAACTGGGCCAGGACGAGCAGCGCGGCGACCGCCACCACCGGCGCGGTCACCACGAGCACGACGAGCGCCACCGTGATGTCGATGAGCCGCTTGAGCCGCAGCTCGATCGACCGCCGGCCGGGGCTCACCGGGAGTGCCCCTTCCCGGCGGCCTGCGGGGCGTACTCCCCGGGTGGTCCGCCGACGCCCGCGGCGTGCTCGATGACCTCGGCCATCCGCACCGCGGAGATCCGGTTGTCGAAGTGCCGGTGCGACCGCTCGCGGGCGCGTACCCCGCGCTCGGCGAGACGCCCGGACCGAAACTCGGCGTACGCGTGCTCGATGGCCTGCGCCAGGGCGGCCGGGTCGTCCCGGGGGACCACCCACCCGCAGCTCTCGTCCACCGTCTCCGGCAGCCCGCCGGCGTCACTGACGATGCTGGGCACGTCCAGCAACGCCGCTTCGGGCGGCGCGCCGTGCCCCTCGCTCAGCGACGGGCTCACGCTGAGGTCCGCCGCCCGGTAGTAGGGCCGCACGTCGTCGGCGGTGTCGATCCAGCGGACGGAGTGGTCGTCGGCGACCCCGAACCGGCGGATCAGCTCCTGCCGGTGGTCCTCGCCGGCCTGGTCCGAGCCGCCTCCGACGAGCATCAGCACCGCCTCGGGGTGCCGGGACCGGATCTCCTGCCACGCCGCGAGCAGGACGTCGTGGCCCTTGAACGCGCGGTCCCGGTGCGCGGCGAGCCTCCGCGGGGGATAGACGTACGCCACCATGATCACGACGAACTGGTCCGGGCTCAGCCCGAGATCGGCCCGGCACTTCGCCCGGGCCTCCGCCCGCGTCGCCGCCGTGTCGTCCGGGAGGTCGGCGGTCGCCCAGGCCAGGTTGAGCCCGCTGGTCACGGCCGGCCGGCGCGACGCCGGTACGCCCAGCTCGCCGTAGAGGCGGGAGGTGTAGCGGGTGCCGCAGATGATCGTGCGGTCCAGCCGCCAGAGCATCCGCTCGACCATCCGGACCGCCCGTGACTCCAGGAACGCGGGGCCGGCGACGAACTGCACCCGGGCCAGGGGCAGGCCGATGGTCGCGAGCCGTGCGCCCAGCGTGGCCGCGTACAGGTGGTGGTAGAGCACCTGGGGCCGCAGGCGGCGGACGAGGCGGCGCAGCCGCCACAGCTCGGACAGCGTGGTGGGGCTGGGCCGGAAGCGGAACGAGAACGGCGACGCCACCGTCCGGATCCCGGCCTCGGCCAGGCGGTCGTTCAGGCGCCCGCCGGGTGGGCAGATCACCACCACCTCGTGGCCGCGATCCCGCAGGGCGCACGCCTGCGGGATGGTCCAGAGTCCGCCGTAGTTCGTCTTGACGATGACGGCGACGCGCAGTGCCGGTCGGCCGGTCGGGTCGTGGGCGGCAGCACCGGACCGGGGAGCAGGCTTCACGGGTTCGCCTCCGAGCGTTCAGACCCTCGTCACGAGTGGTACGAGGCTTATAGTCGCTTTGGCGTTAAGAACGATGCTCGCGCCATTTAGTAACCAAAGCTCCTATTTTTCGTTGCTCCTGCGGAGAGGCGCGCGACCGGTAGGAGCAGATGTGGAATTCGTCGTCACGGAGGGTGCCGGTTCCGTGGGGTCCAACCTGACGTGTGCTCTCAGGGAAACGGGCTCGGCCGGCGGGATCGTCGTGCCGGACGGTCCGCCCACCTGCGGTACCGGCACGGCGCCGCAGGCACGGGAGAGCTTGCGGACGGCCGCGGCCGGCGAGGCGGGGGGTGCGGCATGCACGCGGTGATCATGGCCGGTGGTCGGGGGACGCGGCTTCGTCCGTACACCACAGCGCTGCCGAAGCCGCTGGTGCCCATCGGTGACAGCTACGCGATCCTGGAGATCGTCCTGCACCAGCTCGCGGCGGCCGGGTTCAGCGGCGTCACGCTCGCGGTCAACCACCTCGGGTCGCTGATCCGCGCCTTCGTGGGAGACGGCCGGCGGTTTGGACTGCGGGTCGACTACACCGAGGAACGGGTGCCGCTGTCGACCGTCGGCCCGCTGTTCGGGCTCCGTGACCGCCTGCCCGAGCACTTCCTGGTCATGAACGGCGACATCCTCACCGACCTCGACTACGGCGACCTGCTGCGGACCCACGCCGCCGGCGGCGCGCCGCTGACAGTGGCGACCTTCCGCCGTCAGGTCAAGGTGGACTTCGGGGTGCTCGCCGTGTCCGACGGCCGGGTGATCGAGTTCGCCGAGAAGCCCACCCTCGACTATCGGGTGAGCATGGGGGTCTACGGCCTGGCGGCCAAGACCGTGGCGTCCTACCCCGCCGGCATGCCGCTCGGCTTCGACCAGCTCATGACGAGTCTCATCGAGCAGGGGCAGTACCCGGCCGACTACCCCTTCGACGGCTACTGGCTGGACATCGGCCGTCCTGAGGACTACGACGAGGCCAACCGAACCTTCGAGGCACAGCGGGACATCCTCCTGCCCGCCGGCCTCCGGGAGACGCCGTGACGAGTGTTCTGCTCTTCGGCGCCAACGGCTTCGTCGGCCGTCACGTCCATGCTGCCCTCGCCGGCGAACACGATGTCGTCTCTCCCCGTCGCGCCGAGTGTGACCTGCTCACGGCCACCGTGGGTGAGCTGGGCGCGCTGATCGGGGCGCACCGGCCCGTGGCGGTGGTGAACTGCACCGGCCTGCTCTCCGGAACCGATCACGACATGGTCGCGGCCCACACCCTCGTCACCGCCAAGCTCGTCGAGGCCGTGGCGGCCGCCGCGCCCCAGGCCCGGCTGATCCGGCTCGGCAGTGCCGGCGAGTACGGGATCGTTCCCGACGGCATTGCGGTGCCAGAGACCTGGCCGGGCGCGCCGGTGAGTGCGTACGGACTGAGTCACCTGGCCGCCACCCGGCTGATGGAGCTCGCCGTCGCGGCGAACCGCGTGGACGGTGTCGTACTACGGGTGTTCAACCCCATCGGTGCCGGTTTGTCGCGGGACAACGTCCTGGGTCGGGCGGTACGTCTGCTGCGGGCCGGACTGGCACACGGCGCCCCGGAGATCGCCCTGGGGCCGCTCGGCGCGTATCGGGACTTCGTGGACGTCCGGGACGTCGCTCGCGCCGTGGTCACCGTCGTGGCGGCACCGAAGACGCCGCATCCCGTCCTCAACGTCGGTACCGGCCGGGCGGTGCAGGTGCGCACGGTGATCAGGGAACTGGCTGCGGCGGCGGGCTTCACCGGCGGGATCGCGGAGGCGGCACCCGCCGAGGACAGCCACCGCTCCGCGGGCGTGACCTGGATGTGTGCGGACATCTCGCAAGCCCGGCGGCTCGGTTGGAGTCCTGCCTACGAAGTGACAGACACGGTGAAGGCCATCTGGGCGGAGGCGTCCGACCTTGACCGGACCGCACTGCCGAAGGAGTAGAGGTTGTATCAGCGGATAGGGGTCGTCGGACTCGGGTACGTCGGCGTGACGCTGGCTGCCGCACTGGCCGCGAAGGGGTACGAGGTCCACGGCGTGGACACCCAACCCCAGGTTCGGGAGTCCCTGCGCGCAGGGCGAGTCCATGTGTACGAGCCGGGTATCGAGGAGGTGTTCGCGGCGCACGTCGGGCGGTCCCTGCTCATCGAGGAGGAGTTGCCGAGCGACCTCGACGCCGTTGTCCTGTGCGTCTCGACCCCGGTCGACGAGACCACCCGCCGTGGCCGCTTGGAGCACCTCGCCGCCGCGGCCGAGACGGTCGCCCGGCGCTGCCGGCCGGAAACCCTGGTGGTGGTCCGGAGCACGGTGCCCGTCGGCGTCAGCCGGCGTGTCGTGCTGCCGCCACTGGCCCGGGCTTGGGGCCAGGTGCGCCTCGTCATGGCCCCGGAACGCACCATCCAGGGACAGGCCCTGCGTGAGCTGGTCGATCTGCCGCAGGTGGTCGGTGGGCTGGACGCCGACAGCCTCGAGGCGGGGCTGGCGTTCTTCGGCGGCCTCGCCCGGGAGTTGGTCCCGGTCTCCAGCCTGGAGGCGGCGGAGCTGGTGAAGCTGGCGAACAACTGCCACACCGACCTGATCTACTCGTTCGGCAACGAGCTCGCGCTCGTCGCGGAGAACCACCAGCTGGACCCGCTGGAGGTGATCCGGGCGGCGAACCTGAACTATCCGCGTCCGGACCTCAGCAAGCCCGGGTATGTCGGTGGGGGCTGCCTGTCCAAAGATCCGTACCTGATGGTCGAGAGCGCGGGGCAGCGGACGCCGCTCCTGGTCAACGCGGCCCGGCAGCTCAACGAGGACCTGCCGGTCCACGTCGCCGAGAACGTGGTCGAGCTGATCCGGCAGACGTGCCCCCGGCTCGCGGGAGCCCGGCTGGCCGTGCTCGGGTGGGCGTACAAGGGATGGCCGCCCACCGATGACATGCGGGGTACGCCGATCGCCACGATGATGCCGATCTTCCGGGCTGCCGGGCTGGAGGTGGTCGGTCACGACCCGATGGTCAGCGGTGACGTCATCCGCCGGTACGGCGGCGAACCGACCAGCCTCGACAAGGCGTTCGGTGAGGCCGATGCGGTGCTGGTCCTCACCGATCATCCCGACTACCGGTCCTTGCCGGTCGGCGCTCTGCTCGCGGGGACGTCCGTCAAGGTGCTGTTCGACTCGTGGCGCGTCCTCGACGAAGGCGAGGTCCGGGCGGCGGGCATCCGGTACGCCGGTATCGGCTATCGGATTCCGAAGGCCGACACCACGGCGGTGACCGCCTGATGCGCGCGCTCGTGCTCGGCGGGGCAGGCTTCGTCGGCCTCCACCTCGTGGAGCGGCTCAGTGCCGAGGGTTGCCAGGTCACTGTCGTCGACGACTTCTCACGCGGTTCCGACGACGAACGGGTGGCGGCTCTGCGCGCCCGTGCCGGCGTCGACGTCGTCTCCGCCGACCTGACGCGGCCCGAGGCCTGGGCACGGCTGCAGCCCGACGTCGACCAGGTGTATCTGCTGGCCGCCGTGGTGGGCGTGCGGAACGTCGAGGCGGACCCCAGCCGGGTGCTGCGTGTCAACACGCTCACCGTGGCCCATCTCGTGAACTGGCTGCGGCCCGGGCCGAAGGTCTTCTTCAGCTCGACGAGCGAGATCTACGCCGGTGGCGTCGATGCCGGCCTGGTGCCGGTTCCCACACCGGAAGATGTCCCGATCATGATTGCCGACGTGGCATCTCCCCGGATGTCGTACGCCATCAGCAAGCTCGCTGGCGAGGCCATGCTGCTGCACCACGCCCGTGCCACGGGCGTGCCGGTGGTCATCGGCCGATTCCACAACGTCTACGGGCCCCGGATGGGTGCCGACCACGTCGTTCCGGAAATGGCCCTGCGGGCGATGGAGGGTGAGAACCCGTTCCGGGTGTGGGGGGCCGATCAGTACCGCGCGTTCTGCTACGTCGACGACGCGATTGAGGCGGTCGTGCGACTGATGGGCGCCGCTGTCGAGGGCCCGGAGATCGTGCACATCGGGAACGACAGGGAGCAGACGAACATCGCCGATCTCGCTCGGCTCGTGCTCGACGTGGTGGGCGTCTCGGCCACGCTGCTGCCCATGCCGGCCCCGGACCGATCCGTGCGACGCCGGTGCCCCGATCTGGGTAACCTGCGGCGGCTGACCGGCTTCGAGCCGACCGTCTCCCTCACCGAAGGGGTGAGCCGGACCGTCGACTGGTACCGGGGCTGGCGGGAGACGATCACCATGCCTGGGCAGCCGACGGCAGCACGCGACCGCACGCCCGTCTGACCCGACGACAGGAGGCCGGCACTCGGAACGAGTGCCGGCCTCCTGTCGTCATGGCCGGATTATCAGGCCGGCCGGTTCTCGTGCCGGACGGACTCCGCGGCGGGGGCGGCGGGTTGCGGCAGCCTCGGCCGGCCCGACATGAGACCGCGGGCCGCCCGGTAGAACTCGGTACGCCGCGGGACGAGGCTGTCCTCGGCGAACTCCCGGGCGACCGCGAGGTTGCGCCGCGACGCGGCAACCATTCCCTCCCGGTCCGCCAGGGTGCGACGGAGGACCTTGGCGAGGTCGTCGGCGTCACCGGCGGTGAACAGCATCTCCGGGGGGAGTAGCTCGGGGATGCCGCCGGCCGTGGAGCCGACGGCCGGCAACGCGCGGGCCATGGCCTCGATCAGAGCCCGGGGGAGACCTTCGGTCCGGGACGGCATGACGAAGAGGTCTGCGCTGTCGAGCCGGTGCCGCAGCGCCTCGACGGTGGGAATCCACCCGGCGAACGTGATCCGGTCGCGTACCCCCAGGCGGGTGGCGAGTTCCTCCAGGGCGGGCTGGTAGCGACCGGGACCGACGTGGACGTGCCGTACCGCCGGTGTCGACGGTCCCAACAGGGAGATCGCCTCGATCAGCGTGTCGATGCCCTTGTACAGCTGCTCCAGCGAGCCGACTGACATGAGGGTGACCGATCCGTAGGGCGGCCGGTGAGTGCGGGGCTCCTGCACGTAGGCGGCGGGCGGCAGGTTGACCGAACTGATGCCGGTGGAGAGCGCCCCGGGCCGGGTCGGGTACCGGGCCTGCAGCGTCCGGCTCGTCTCGTACGACACGGCCACCGCGGACTCGCACTGCCGCTTGAGGTTGCGGGTGGTCCACGCGCGCAGGAAGGGCCGCAGCGGATGTTCCACCACTCCGGGGGCGAAGACGGCGTACGGGTCGCCGATGACCTCCATCGCATAGGGAAGACCGCGTCGCATGATGTGCCGGTGCATGTGGGTGGCGATCGTCGACGGCGTCCTCAGCAACACCGCCTCCGCGTCGGCGGCGATCCTGCGGACGGCCCGGTCTATCCGTGGCATCTGCCGTACGTACTGTCGCGGCCCCTGGTAGTAGGGAATGGGCGCCACCGACACCCGGTCACCGTCGACGCGGAGGGCGTTCGGCGGAACCTCCGCCACGTCGCGAGCCCGAGCCACGACCCGCACCTCGTCGAAGGCCTCCAGGTAGCGGCACCAGAGTGCGTAGTCGGTGCCGAAGGTGACCCAGAAGCGGTTGTCCGGGGTGCGGACGTAACGGCATTCCTCGGTGATGGTCAGCCTCACGTGTCAGTGTCCTTCCGATGGCTAGTGGTGCGGTGACGCGGACGACCACTGGGCCGTCCCCCGGAGGCCGACTTCTGCCGCCGGCCTCCGGCTCACGGATTGAGCAGGAATCGGCCGATGGTGTCGTCGATCAACTGCGCCTCGGCCTCGGTGGTGGCAGAGCCGCTGGGCAGAGCGAGCCCTTGGGCGAACAGTCGCTCGGCGGCGCCGGTGACGATGTGCCGTGCGTCGCGGAACACCGGTTGAAGATGCATCGGCTTCCACACCGGTCGGGTCTCGATGCCGTGCCGTGCCAGGTGCGAGGCGAGATCGGAGGCGTGCCAGCCGGCCTCCTGCGGGTCGACCACGATGACCGTCAGCCAGTGGTTGGCGTCGCCGTCGGCGTCGTTGAGCAGGCGCACACCGGGGCTCGCGGCGAAGAGCTTCGCGTATCGCTCCCGGGCCTGGCGGCGCTGGGCGATCATGCGGTCCAGCCGGCGCAACTGCGCCCTGCCCAACGCGGCGAGCAGGTTGCTCAGCCGGTAGTTGTAGCCGACCTCGGTGTGCTCGTAGTGGACGGCCGGCTGGCGCGCCTGGGTCGCGAGGTACCGGCAGCGCGCGACGAGTTCCTGGTCGTCCGAGACGAGCATGCCACCGCCGGACGTGGTGAGTATCTTGTTGCCGTTGAACGAGAAGGCGGCGGCCAGGCCGAACGATCCGGCCGGCTGGCCCGCGTGGGCGGCGCCCAGCGCCTCCGCGGCATCCGCGACGACCGGCACCCCCGCCTCGGCGCAGACCGGCAGCATCGACGTGTAGTCGGCGCAGGCGCCGAACAGGTCGACCGGCACCACGGCGGCCACCTCGGCGCCCTCGGCGTGCAGCCGGCTCAGCGTCTCGGCCAGCAGCGCGACGTCGATGTTGCCCGTGTTCGGATCGCAGTCCACGAAGACCGGCTCCGCCCCGGTGTACGTCACCGCGTTGGCGGTGGCGGCGAAGGTGAGGGTCGGTACCACGACGACCCTGCCCGCCCGGGCGCCGGTGCAGAGCAGCGCGAGGTGCAGCGCCGCCGTGCCGGAGCTGACCGCGACCGCGTGGCGTCTCCCGCTCCGCTGCGCGATCTCCTCTTCGAACGCGTCGAGCTCCGGTCCCGTCGGCGCCACCCAGCCGGACCGCAGTGCCGACAGGAGGTACGACTCCTCCAGGGGGCCGACGTCCGGGGGAGAGAGGAAAATCCGATAGCCCATGACGCTCCAATGCATTTGTGCGGCGTCACCGATGATTCCCCAAGAACACTCTCCTCGGGTGATTCTCCCGTCTATTCATATAATTGCTTGTGGAGCCGTAACCGATCCCATCGGAAATCGTTTATAGGGCAGTCTTCCGCCTTATCCGAATGTCACTCCCGATCGTTCCGCGCGCCCGGACGGGGAGAGGGATCGCGCCGGTTCGATAGCATCCGCCGGTGCTGCACTTGCGACTGATCGCGCCGTCCGAACGATCGGCGGCCGTGGCCGACCTCCTCGCTGCCGATCCCGGTGTCACCCACCTCGCGGTCCTCCCGGACGCGGCCCGGCAGCCACCCGGCGACCTGATCCTCTGCGACGTGGTGCGGGAGAGCGCGGACGGGGTGCTGCGCGGCCTTCAGGAGCTGGGTGTCGAGCAGAACGGTGGCGTCTCCGTCACCGACGTGGAACTGGCCCTGTCCGCAGCGGCCGAGAAGGCCGCCGACACCGTGCCGGGCAGCGGCACCGATGCGGTGGTCTGGGACGAGATCGCCGCGCAGACCGGCGAGCAGACCCAGCTCTCCGGCACCTACCTCGCGCTGATCATCGTCGCCACCGTCATCGCCGGCATCGGCGTCCTCCTGGACCAGCCCATCCTGGTGGTCGGCGCGATGGTGGTCGGCCCGGAGTTCGGGCCGTTGGCCGCTCTGTGCGTGGCCCTGCTGCGGCGCGACGGCCGGACGGTCCGTTCCGCCCTCCGTGCGCTGGTGGTCGGCTTCGTCGTGGCGATGGTGGTCACGGTGCTCAGCACCTGGGCACTGACGGCCGCGGGCCTGGTCGCCCGGGAGATGCTCGTCGCCGAGCGGCCCCTGACCGACTTCATCTGGCGCCCGGATGCGCTCTCCTGGCTGGTCGGCATGCTGGCCGGGATCGCCGGAATGCTCTCACTGACGTCGAAGAAGTCCGGCTCCCTGGTCGGTGTCCTGATCTCCGTCACCACGGTGCCGGCGGCGGCGAACGTCGCGGTCGCGCTCGCCTACGGTGTGTGGCACGAGGCGGCCGGCTCCGCTCTCCAACTCGTGATCAACCTGTGTGCCATCGTGCTCGCCGGTCTGCTCACCCTGGGCGTCCAGCGGTTCTGGTGGGGGCGGTACAGCCGCCCGGCCGGAACGTCCCGGGTGCCCGGCCGCCGCCGCCCGTCGGCCGGCGAGGCATTGCCTCCGACGCCGCAGTCGGACCCACCATCCGAGCGGCGGGACGCCTCCCGCTGACGGTCAGCGGCTGCCGGGCAACGCACATCGGTACTCGGGGAAGAAATCCGGAGACGCCGACCAGGCCGCGTCCCGCCGCGTCCCCTCCTGCTGGTGCGCTTCGCACAGTCGCCGGTACACCGGTTCGTCGAGGACGCGGGTACCGAGGTGGAACGGCACCAGCCCGTGCGGGGCGAAGGCCCGCTTGTACCGGAAGATCCCGTCGTCCGGGGCATACCCGCCGCCGAGGACGAACCGGATCCGGCCCTGGGCGCGTCCCCACCGGCAGATCTCGAACTTGAGCAGGTCGTTCGGGCGTAGGTCGAATGCGGCCTGCTCGGTGCCGCCGAGGTAGGAGTAGAGACTCAGCGCACTCGACAGCACCAGTTCGGTGGAGACGACCCGCCCGTCGTGCAGTGCGTGGAAGAACGCGAACTGCCCGGGCAGTTCGTCGATGATCGTCTGGAAGAAGTCACGCGGGAAGTAGTAGCCGCTCGTCGCCGCCCGCCGGTCCATTGTGCCCTGGTAGATCCGCAGGAAGTCGTCGAGCCGTGCGCCGTCGAGGTCGACCTCGACCGTCACCCCGTTCCGGCGGGCCTTGTTGACGTTCTTGCGCACCTTGTGGTCGAACTCGCGCCACATGTCCTCGTCGCTGGTGCGCAGGTCGCGGACCACGTTGACGAGCTTCTCCCGGACCGGGCCGGGCGAGGGAAGCCGCTCGTCGTCGAAGAGCGTGAGGCGGGTGACCTCGGACACCACGTTGCGGCGGGCGCAGAACACGTCGAAGGACTCCCAGAACCTCTTCGCGTCGAGTTCGTCGGCGCCCTCCTGGAAGGCGCCGCCGTAGCCGTACGGGCTGGTGACGTCGTGATACCGGCCCGGCGGCACGTCCAGGTGCGGCGCGTCGACCGGGCGGAGCAGGAACGGGTAGAGGATGAAACCGCTCCCGGTCCGGGCGTACGCAGCCAACGGCTGGTCCTCCGGGCCCGCGAAGAGCCTGAGGTAGGCCGGATGGGCGAAGACCTCCCGGCGGCTCCAGGTCTGGTGGAGGGCGGCCCAGCGCTCGCGGTCCGACGTGCTGCGGGCGTCCAGGATCTCAATTCGCATCGTCGTCACTGATGGTCAAACGACAGTGGGCCGGTGAGGTGTCGACGGCGGCGCGCGTCCGCCGCCGACTACCCCCAGGAGTCCCCGGCGGCGAGCCGTCGCCGCAGCGCGTCACGCAGCGGAACGGACTCGCCGTCGCGACCGCCCTTGCCCAGCACCAGGGGCGGCGGGTCCGGTTGTGGATCCACTCCGAACAGCCGGGCGCGCAGGCTCGCCGGCACGGTGAGCAGATGGAAGCGACCGTCCCGATCCACCGCCCGGGTGTGGGCCCGGTCGATGTACCAGCCGCTGATCCGGGTGCGGTAACGCGCCCGCCCGTCGTAGGAGCGGGCGGAGAGCCGGGTGGTGCGCAGCCCGAGGCGGATCGCCTCGGCGGCGAACGACGCCACCAGTGCCGCCGCCTCGGCCTGGTCCGCGGCGCGCTGCCGGGCCTCGGCCTCGGCGTGTGCCCGCACCGCGCGGCGCTGCCGCTCGCGCCACTGGAGGTCGTCGTCCGCCACGTCGCTTCCCCTGCCTCTCAGGCCAGGCCGGCGCGGCGCAGGGCCTCCGCCATGGCGTCGTTCACCGGCGCCGCCGCTCCGCCACCTCGTCCCTGCCGCTGCGACTGACCACCGCGCGAGCCGCCCCGCTCACCCTGGCCGCCACGTCGGGCGCCGGCGTCGCCGCGCTGCCCGCCGCGGTCACCCCGCTGCCCGCCGCCGTCACCGCGCTGCCCGCCACCGCGCCGGCCGCCGCGCTCCTCGCCGCCCGGACCCCCGGCCGCGGGACGGCCACCGGCCGGCGCCTCGTCGTCGAGCCGCAGCGTCAGCGAGATCCGCTTGCGCGGCACGTCCACGTCGAGCACCCGCACCTTGACCACGTCGCCGGACTTCACCACGTCGCGCGGGTCCTTGACGAAGGTGTGCGACATGGCCGAGACGTGCACCAGGCCGTCCTGGTGCACGCCCACGTCGACGAACGCCCCGAACGCGGCCACGTTGGTGACCACGCCCTCCAGCACCATGCCCGGCGTCAGGTCGCTGATCTTCTCCACGCCCTCGACGAACGTCGCCGTGCGGAACTCCGGGCGCGGGTCGCGGCCGGGCTTCTCCAGTTCGGCCAGGATGTCGGTGACGGTGGGCAGGCCGAACGTGTCGTCGACGAAGTCGGTCGCGCGCAGGCCGCGCAGGATGGCCGACCTGCCGATCAGCGCGCGCAGATCCTGCCCGGTGGTGGCGAGGATGCGGCGCACCACCGGGTACGCCTCGGGGTGCACGCTGGAGGAGTCGAGCGGGTCGTCGCCGCCGGGGATGCGCAGGAAGCCGGCGCACTGCTCGAACGCCTTCGGCCCGAGCCGTGGCACCTTCTTCAGCTCGGTCCGGGTGCGGAACGGCCCGTTGGCGTCGCGGTGCAGCACGATGTTCTCGGCCAGCCCGGCGCCGATGCCGGAGACGCGGGTGAGCAGCGGCGCGGAGGCGGTGTTGACGTCGACGCCGACCGCGTTGACGCAGTCCTCGACCACCGCGTCGAGCGAGCGGGACAGCTTCACCTCGGACAGGTCGTGCTGGTACTGCCCGACGCCGATCGACCGCGGGTCGATCTTCACCAGCTCGGCCAGCGGGTCCTGGAGGCGGCGGGCGATCGACACCGCGCCGCGCAGCGACACGTCCAGGCCGGGCAGCTCCTGGGAGGCGTACGCGGACGCGGAGTAGACCGACGCGCCGGCCTCGGAGACCACCACCTTGGTCAGCGTCAGCTCCGGGTGCCGCTTGATCAGGTCACCGGCCAGCTTGTCGGTCTCCCGGCTGGCGGTGCCGTTGCCGATCGCGACCAGCTCGACGCCGTGCGCGGCGGCGAGCGTGGCGAGCGTGTGCAGCGAGGCGTCCCACTGCCGGCGCGGCTCGTGCGGGTAGATCGTGTCGGTGGCGACCACCTTGCCGGTGGCGTCGACCACCGCCACCTTCACGCCGGTGCGCAGGCCCGGGTCGAGGCCCATCGTCACCCGCGCGCCCGCCGGCGCGGCCAGCAGCAGGTCACGCAGGTTGGTGGCGAAGACCCGCACGGCCTCCTCCTCGGCCGCCTGCCACAGCCGCATCCGCAGGTCCGCGCCCAGGTGGATCAGGATCCGGGTACGCCAGGCCCAGCGCACCGTGTCGGCCAGCCACCGGTCGGCGGGCCGCCCCTGGTCGCTGATGCCGAACCGGCCGGCGACGGCCGCCTCGTAGCGGCTGGGTCCGGGGGTCGCGTCGGCGTCCCCGTCGGCCTCCGGGTCCATGGTCAGCTCCAGCACACCCTCCTTCTCGCCGCGGAACATGGCGAGGATTCGGTGCGAGGGCAGCTTCGGGTACGGCTCGGCGAAGTCGAAGTAGTCGGCGAACTTCGCACCGGCGGTCTCCTGGCCGTCGCGTACCCGGGAGACCAGCCGGCCCCGCGACCACATCTGCTCGCGCAGTGTGCCGATCAGGTCGGCGTCCTCGGCGAAACGCTCGATCAGGATGGCCCGCGCCCCGTCCAGTGCGGCAGCGGCGTCCGCGACGCCCCTGTCCGGGTCGGCGAACCCGGCGGCGACCGTCTTCGGGTCCTGGGCCGGATCGGCCAGGAGCGTGTCCGCGAGCGGCTCCAGCCCGGCCTCGCGGGCGATCTGCGCGCGGGTACGCCGCTTCGGCTTGTAGGGCAGGTAGATGTCCTCCAGGCGGGACTTCGAGTCGGCGGCGAGGATCTGCGCCTCCAGCGCCTCGTCCAGCTTGCCCTGGCTCCGGATCGACTCCAGCACCGCCGCGCGCCGCTCGTCCAGCTCGCGCAGGTAGCGCAGCCGCTCCTCCAGCGTGCGCAGCTGCGCGTCGTCGAGCAGGCCGGTGGCCTCCTTGCGGTAGCGGGCGATGAACGGCACTGTGGCGCCGCCGTCGAGCAGCTCGACTGCTGCCCGCACCTGCCGTTCGGCGACGCCGAGTTCCTCGGCGATCCGCTGGTGCACAGACTGGGTCACGATTGTCATCCGCCTTCTCGGGTGGTTTCCGCCCTGCATTGTGCCGTTCGCCTCCGACCGCCTGTGCCCGGCCCGCCGTCGGCTGCGCTAGCGTGGCGATCATGGAGGCACCTGCGGATCCGCGGGCCCGGCGGCTGTTCGGTGGCAGCGCCCGGGCGCTCGGCGACCTGGCCGCCGGCCCGTTCCGGGCCGACCGGGACCGGATCGTCGGGTCGCCGTTCTTCGCCCGGCTGGGCGGCGTGACCCAGGTGATCAGCCCGGGCGGGTCCGGGCTGCTCGTGCACAACCGGCTCACCCACAGCCTGAAGGTGGCCCAGGTGGCCCGGGCGATAGCGGAGCGGCTGAACGCCGACCCGACTCACCGGGACCTGCTGGAGAAGCTCGGCGGCTGCGACCCGGAGGTGGTGGAGGCCGCCGCGCTCGCGCACGACCTCGGGCACCCGCCGTTCGGGCACCTGGGGGAGCGCGTGCTCGACCGGCTGGCCCGGCAGCGCCTCGGGCTGCCCGACGGCTTCGAGGGCAACGCGCAGTCGTACCGGATCGTCACCAGCACCGAGATCCGCGGCGCGGCGACCACCGGGCTGGACCTGACCGCCGCGGTGCGGGCGGCCATGCTGAAGTACCCGTGGACCCGCCTGGACCATCCCGACCCGCACCCGCGTCACCTGGACCCGGCGCCCCGGGGCGCGGCGGCGCCGCCGGAGGATCCGCAGAGCGGGTCGGTGAAGTTCGGCGCGTACCGCACCGAGCTGGACGACCTGCGGCAGGCGCGGGAGCCGTTCGCCGGGCGGATCCCGGACTGGCAGCAGACCCCCGAGGCGTCGGTGATGGACACCGCCGACGACATCGCGTACGCGATCCACGACGTGGAGGATTTCTACCGCGTCGGGGTGCTCCAGCAGGGCGCCGTGGCGGCCGAGCTGATGGCCTGGCAGCGCGAATGCGGGCACCTGCGGTCGATCACCGCGTCGGCGCTGGAGGGGGCGGGCCGGCGGCCGGGCGCGGCGATCGAGCGGCTGCGCCGGCAACTGCACCGCAAGGACGGCTGGATCGCCGACGACGAGGCGTTCGCCGCCGCTGTCGAGCACGTCCGCGAGGAGCTGGTGGAGGGGCTGCTGGCACTGCCGTTCGACGGCTCGATCGAGGCGGAGCAGTACGTGGCCCGGTTCTCGGCCCGCTGGTCCACCCGCTTCGTGGACGCCATCACCGTGACGCCGGATCCGGGGGTCCGCTCCGGGTACGTGCTGCTGGCGAAGCCGCAGTGGCACGAGGTGCAGGTGCTCAAGTTCGTGCACCACCGGTTCGTGCTGGCCCGCCCGGACCTGGCCCTGCACCAGCGCGGCCAGGCCCGGCTGCTCGACACGCTGGTGGAGGCACTCTGGGAGTGGCTGCTGGACCCGGACGAGGAGTCCCGGCTGCCGCGCCGGCTGCACGACCTGGTGGAGCTGGCCGAGGCGGAGCTGCACCCGCGTACCCCGGACCGGATCGGACGGGCCCGGGGCCGGGCGATCATCGACTTCGTCGCGCAGCTCACCGACGGTCAGGCGGTGGCGATGCTGGACGCGTTGTCGGGCCGCTCGGGCGCGCTGTGGACGGACGCCTTCGTGCTCTGATCCCGCCCGGAGCACGAAGGCGGCAGCGCCACCCGGGGACCGAGCCGGGTCAGGCGACCGACTGCCACCACCCGTCCACCGCGGGCGGCTCGTCCACCACCACCCGCTCGCCCGGACGCGGTACGGCGAGCCGGACGTCCCGCGCCTTCGCCTCGGCCCACAGCCGGTCCACCGGCTCGGACCAGTCGTGCAGCGCCAGGTTGAACGTGCCCCAGTGCACCGGCACCAGCAGTCCGCCGCGGACGTCGAGGTGCGCGGCCACCGCCTCCTCCGGGAACATGTGGATGTGCGGCCACGCCCGGTCGTACGCGCCGATCTGCATGAGCGTCACGTCGAACGGGCCGTGTTCGGCGCCGATCTCGGCGTACCCGTCGAAGTAGCCGGAGTCGCCGGTGTAGAAGACCTTCCGGTGTGTCCCGGCAATGGTCCAGGAACTCCAGAGCGTGCCGTCGCGGCGCAGCCCGCGCCCGGAGAAGTGCTGCGCGGCGGTCGCGGTGAGCGTCAGCCCGCCGGCCCGGTGGCTCTCCGACCAGTCCAGCTCGATGATCCGGTGCTCGGGTACGCCCCAGCGGGCCAGGTGGGCGCCGACGCCGAGCGGCACCACGAACGGCGCGGACTGGAGGTCGGCCAGCGTGCGGACGGTGTCCATGTCCAGGTGGTCGTAGTGGTCGTGTGAGATGAGCACCGCGTCGAGCGGGGGCAGCTCGGTCAGGCGTACCGGCGGCTCGTGGATGCGCCGGGGGCCGACCAGCCCGGACGGGGAGCACCTGTCGCTCCACACCGGGTCGAGCAGCACCCGGCGCCCCTCGATCTCGACGAGCGTGGAGGCGTGGCCGTACCAGATCACGTTCAGTTCGCGGGCCGGGTCGGCGGCCGGCGCGGCGCCGGGGCGCAGCAGCGGCACCGGGCTACCGGGCCGCCGCTTCTGCTTGCCGAAGATCAGCTCCCGGACGAGGTTGCGGCCCGGGTCGGCGACCATCGTGGCGCTGGCGCCGGCCGGGTTGTGGAACGTTCCGTCGTGGAAGCGCGGTGACCGGGCCGCCCGGTCCGCCCGGGCGCCGGTGAGCCGGCCGCCGAGCTGGGCGGGCACGTCCCGCGCCACCCAGGCCAGGCCGGCGACGGCGGCCAGCCCGGCGAGCTTCCACACCCGCCCGCCGCGCGTCCGGTCCGGTTCCCGCCCCGTTGGTTGCCGCATGTTCGTCCCTCCGCCGTGTCCCGTCGTACACGGTAACCACCCTCGTCGCGGTCCGCCCGCGCGACAGCCCACCCGCACGAGGGTCCGCCCGGGTGACAGCCCACCGGACGGTCCGCGGCGGCGGTCAGGGCAGCCGGCGGCGTACCGCGGACGCCACGGTCGCCGCCCGCCCGCCGACGGCTCGGACGACCTGGGACGCGTCGGGCACCCATCCGCCCCGGACCGCCTCGCCGGCCGGGTTGGGCGTGAACACGATGCCCTGGTGCGCGGCGACCGGCTGCCGGGTCAGTCCGGCCAGGCGCATCAGCGGTCCGACCAGCGCGTCGTACACGCCGGGCAGGACGGTGAAGCCGAAGCGCATGATCACGTTGAGCCGTCCCACCGACACCTCCCGGCGTGGCCGGTCGAGGCAGTGCGCGATGGCGCGTGCCACCCGCTCGGGGGAGGCGATCGGGGGCGGTGGGCGGCCGATCCGGCCCAGGTAGTTGGCCGCCTGCCGGTAGACGGGCGTGTCGACGCTGCCCGGGTTGACCAGGCAGATCGCGATGCCGGGCGTCTCCCGCGCCTCCTGCTGGAGCGTGCGGGCGAGTCCTTGCAGGCCCCACTTGGCGGCCACGTATCCGCTCATGTAGGGCGCGGTGATGTGTCCGAGCACCGAGCCGGTGAGCACGAGCGTGCCGCCGCCGGCGTCCCGGAACCGGCGCAGCGCCTCCCGGGCGACCGCGGCGGCGGCCAGCAGGTCGGTGCGGACGACCTGCTCGAACACCTCGGCCGGCGTCTCGTCGAAGCGGCCGTAGGCCATCACCGCGGCGGTGTGCACCCAGGCGTCGACGCGGCCGTACTCGGCCCGCGCCGCGTCGGCCAGCGCGGCCACCGCGCCGGGCTCGGTCACGTCCATCGGTACGGCGATCGCCTGCGCGCCCGCCGCCCGGCACTCGTCGCGTACCTCGTCGAGCGTGGCGGGGGAGCGGGCCGCGAGGACCAGCCGGTCCCCGCGGCCCGCCAGTTCCCTGGCGGTCGCCCGGCCGATCCCGCTGGTCGCGCCGGTGACGACCACCGTGCGGGTCACGGTGCGAGCACGACCTTGACGCAGCCGTCCTCCTTCTTCTGGAACATCTCGTACGCGCGCGGCGCGTCGGTCAGCGGCAGCCGGTGGGTCCGCAGGTCCTCCACGCCCAGCGGGTCGTCGTCGCGCTCCAGCAGCGGGATGATCTCGTCGACCCAGCGCCGTACGTGGCACTGGCCCATGCGCAGCTGGATGCCCCGGTCGAACATCTCCATCAGCGGCATCGGGTCCTGCTCGCCGCCGTACACGCCGGAGATCGACACGGTGCCGCCGCGCCGCACGGCCTTGAGCGCGGCGTGCAGCACCACGAGCCGGTCCACGCCGGCCTTGTCGGTCATCGCCTGGGCCAGCTTGTCCGGCAGCAGCCCGGCGGCGGTCTGGGCCATCTTGCCCAGCGGCGCGCCGTGCGCCTCCATGCCGACCGCGTCGATCACCGCGTCCGGGCCGCGCCCGTCGACCAGGTCGATGAGCGTGCCGGGCACGTCGTCGAGCTGGCTGACGTCGAGCACCTCGATGCCGTGGCGGCGGGCCATCTCCAGCCGCTCGGGTACCAGGTCCAGCCCGATCACCCGGCCGGCGCCCAGGTGGCGGCCGATCCGGGCGCTGAACTGCCCGACCGGGCCGAGCCCGAACACGGCGAGCGTGCCGCCGGGCGGGGTGTCCGCGTACTTCACCGCCTGCCAGGCGGTGGGCAGGATGTCGGACAGGTAGAGCCAGCGCTCGTCCGGGCCGCTGTCCGGGATCGTGATCGGCCCGAACTGGGCCTGCGGGACGCGCAGGTACTCCGCCTGGCCGCCGGGGATCGAGCCGTACAGCGAGGTGTAGCCGAACAGGGACGCGCCCTTGCCCTGGCTGGTCACCTGCGTGGTCTCGCACTGCGCGTAGAGCTGCCGCTCGCACATCCAGCACGAGCCGCAGGAGATGTTGAACGGGATGACCACGCGGTCACCCTTCTTGAGCCGGGTCACGCCGGACCCGACCTCCTCGACGATGCCCATCGGCTCGTGCCCGAGGATGTCGCCGGGCTTCAGGTACGGCCCGAGCACCTCGTACAGGTGCAGGTCGGAACCGCAGATGGCGGTCGAGGTGATCCGGACGATCGCGTCGGTCGGCTCCTCGATCCGGGGGTCCGGGACGTCCTCGACGCGAACGTCCCGCTTGCCGTGCCAGGTCAGTGCCTTCATGCCTGTCTGTCCCCTCTCCGGTGCCGTCCATCGGACTGCTACCCGGCAGGGGGCCGTTGAATCGGCGGTGGCGGTCACCGTGGCGTGAGGTCGACCGTCACGGCGATGGTGCTGGTGCTGGCCGCGGTGCCGGCGAGGGCGCCGATGTCGAGGCGGCGGCCGGTGCGGTCGGTGACGGCGCCGGCCGCGAGCCGCAGGCCGGCGACGGGCGTGCCGAGCGCCGCCGACGCGGCCTCCAGCAGCCGCCGCCGGGCCACCGCCACGGCGACCCGGACCGGGGTACGGGTTCCGACCGCCGGATGGGGTGCGCCACGCGTCCGGCCCGCTGCCGGCCGTGGCGGTGGCACACGGACGCGCCGGCGCGGCACGGACAGCCCGTCGGCGATCAGTTCGGCGGCCGAGGTGTCGCCGTCGTACCGGTCCGGCGGCAGCGTGAACGACACGGTCCCGTCCGGGCCGACCTCGACGGAGATCAGCGCCGCCCCGGGCAGGGCCGCGGCCGTCATGATCTCGCCGAGGCCGAGCATCCCGGCCACGTCCGGCGACGGCGTCCGGGCGGCGGCCGGGTACGCCGCGGTGAGTTCGGCGGCGGCCACGAGGACCGGCGCGGCCAGCACGTAGCCCAGGAACGGGGGGAGGGGCGCGGTCATGGTGCTCACCCGGGCGCTCGTCGCCGCAGCCGGGGACGGGAGGCGCACCGGCTGCGACGCGGTGGTCAGAACTCGCGGTTGCCGAGCGGGATCTCGATGTTGATGGACTGCCCCTCGGACAGGAACAGCAGGGCGAGCTTGCGCAGGAACTCGTCGAACAGCCAGTAGCACTCCGGTGCGAGCGGGAACGGCAGCAGCGCCTCCCGGACCGCGATGAACGGGCCCCAGCTCGTCCGCAGCAGCGTGTCCCAGAGCAGGTCGCGCGGGATCTCCAGCCAGTTGGCGATCTGGTTGCCGAGCATGAACCGGGTGAACGAGCCGAGGATGGGCTTGCTGAGCAGCCCGGCGTCGATCTCCTTGCCGAGGCCGAGCAGGATGTCGGCGAGCGCGTTGCCCTCGCGGGTGGGCGCCAGGATCGGGTCGAGGACCTCGCCGGCCTGGGAGTTCGCCTCGCTCCACGTGGCCGGGATGTACTCGTCCCTGACGCCGAGCATGTGCGCGGCCACCTGCCACAGGTGCAGGAAGGCGGTCGACTCGGCGGCGGGGATCGGCACCCGCCAGTCGGTCAGCTTCCGCATGACCGTGGTCGGCAGGCTGTGCCAGGTGACCATCAGGTCGCGCTGGCTGATCGGGATGTCCTCGGGCGCGACGTCGGCCCACTCGGGCGACTGCGGCAGGAGGTGACGCACGCCGGCGTGCGCCAGCCGGGTCTTGACGGCGGTCACGATCATCGAGCCGTCGGGCTGGTACGCGTTGGCGGTGCCGATGTCGTACCCGAGCTTGGCGGTCTTGGAGATGCGGTCCTTCATGTCCGCGCCGCCCTTGGAGTAGTAGACGGCGCGCGCCTCCTTCGGGATGACGGTGCTCATCATGCCGCTGGCCAGGCCGTAGAGCACGCCGAGGTAGAGGCCGCGCTTCTCGTTGAAGCGCACGGCGGTGGCCAGCTTGCCCTGGTCGACCCAGGACGGCAGCACGCGTGCGCGTTCGATGAACTGACGGACGTCCGCCGGGAGGCCGGACGGCAGCGGCTGGCCGTTCTTCGTCCACGTCCGCAGCAGTTGGTTGACCAGTGGTGCGTCGCCCCGGTCCAGGAGCGAGGCGACGAGCGGGTCGGCCTCCTCGTCCCACACCCAGCGGGGGTCCACGCCCGCCCCGGCGCCGGCCACCGATCCCTTGGGCGACCAGGTCCACGCCGATCGCGCCTGTGCCGGCGCGGCGACGCTCAGCGCGCCGAGCGCGCCCAGTGCTCCGCCGGCCTTCAACATCTTGCGTCTGCTTACCGGTTCCACGTTCACTCCTCGGGGTCGAGGCCGCTGATACGGTGAAACGAATGTTGCGCCCGTGTATCACATGAGAGCACGTGGTAACGGTGTCCACAAGGCTCACGATGACAACTGTCGATGGATCAAGAAGAGGGGAGCCCACCGTGGCGGTGGTCGAGGGCATGCTGTCGGGCAGGGTCGCGTGGGTGACCGGAGCCAGCCAGGGCGTCGGCGCGGCGATCGCCGAAGGGCTGGCGCGGGCCGGCGCGTCGGTGATCCTCCAGTCCCGGCGCCCGGACGCGCTGGACGAGGTGCGGGACCGGATAGCGGCCGGTGGCGGCACGGCGGCAGTGGTCGCCGGTGACGTCGCCGACGAGTCCGCCGCGGACGCCGTGCTGACCCTCGCGCGGCAGCGCTGGGGGCGGCTGGACGTCCTCGTCAACAACGCCGGCATCAGCCCGGCGCTGCACCGCAGCGAACGGCTGAGCCTGGGGGACTGGCAGCAGGTGATCGACACCAACCTGTCCGGGGTGTTCGTCTGCGCCCGCGCGGCCGGCGCCGTCATGGTCGAGCAGGGCGCGGGCAGCATCGTCAACATGTCCTCGGTGCACGGTCAGGTCGGTTTCCCGCGCCTGGCCGCGTACAGCGCCAGTAAGGGCGGCGTCGAGCAGCTCACCCGCACGCTGGCGCTGGAGTGGGCGGCGGCCGGCGTACGCGTCAACGCGGTCGCGCCCGGCTACCTGGAGACCCCGATGACGGAGGGCCTGCGCGGCCACGAGCAGTGGTCGAAGCGGCTGCGTGACCGCATCCCGATGGGCCGGTTCGGCCGCCCCGAGGAGGTCGTCGGCGCGGTGCTGTTCCTGGCCTCGGACGCCGCGAGCTACGTCACCGGCAGTGTGTTGCACGTGGACGGCGGCTGGACCGCGCAGTGAACCGCGGATCGCTTGGTTAGCCGGCGTTCGTCACCGCGTCACCGTCGCATGTCGATACAGCGCCAGATCACGGGCGATCCTTCCCAGAAAGTTAACCCTCGTTTACAGTGCTGCCATCGGCTGCGGAACCCGCGCGGGCACCACGGCGAGGGGTGCGGCCAGCCCTGCCACCACCAGGCCCGGTTGCGTGTGAAGGAGTAGCCCATGGACCCCGCCGACGTCCTCGCCGAGGACTGCGCCAAGAAAGCCGCCGACCTGACCGTCCCGGCGCTGCTGCACCGCAACGCCACCGAGCACGGCGACCGGCCCGCGCTGACCACGCTCGGCCGCGACGACACCCGCACCTGGGCGCAGCTGCGCGACGAGGTCGCCGAGCTGTCCGCCGGCCTGGCCGAGATCGGCCTGGAGGCCGGGCGGCACATGCTGGTCATGATGTCCAGCCGCGCCGAGCACTGGCTGGTCGACCTCGCCGCGGTCCACCTGGGCGCGGTGCCCTCCACGATCTACCCGACGCTCAGCCCCGACCAGATGCGCTACCTGGCGCGGCACAGCGCCGCCCAGGTACTCGTGCTGGAGGGCCCGGCCGAGCTGGAGCGCTGGCGGCCGATCCTGCCCGACCTGCCCGACCTGCTCCGGGTGGTGCTGGTGGACGATCCGGGCGAAGCGTCGACTGAGGCCGTGCCGCTGTCCCGCGTGCGTACCCTCGGCCGCACCGCCCGCGAGGCGGACCCGGACGCCTTCGAGCGGCGCTGGCGCACGATCCGGCCCGAGCAGCCGGTGACGCTGCTCTACACGTCCGGGACGACGGGCGACCCGAAGGGCGTCGTGCTCAGCCACCACAACGTGCTCCACCAGGCGGTGGCGCTGGAGGCGATGGTGTCCGTCCCGGACCACGCGCCGACTGTGGCCTACCTGCCGCTCGCGCACATCGCCGAACGGTTCCTCGGCATCTACAACCCGATCTACCGCGCCGGGCACGTGACCATCTGCCCCGACGCCACGCAGCTCGTCGCGGCGCTGCGTACCGTCGGTCCCGCCTCGTTCTTCGGGGTGCCGCGGGTCTGGGAGAAGATGGCCGCCGGCGTCCAGGCCCACCTGGCGGGCGCCGAGCCCGCGGTCCGCGCCGCCGTCGCCGCCGCGACCGCGGCGACCCTGGAGGCGTACGAGCTGCGCGCGGCCGGGAAGCCGGTGCCGGACGAGCTGGCCGCGCGGGTGGCGCAGGCCCGCGACACCGTGCTGCGACCGTTGCAGTCGACACTGGGCCTGCACAACATGGTCTGGCCCGGCAGCGGCGCCGCCCCGATCCCGGTGGACGTGCTGCGGTTCCTCGCCGGGCTCGGCGTCGACGTGCTGGAGGTGTGGGGTCTGACCGAGACCACCGGCACCGCCACCCTCAACACCCCCGACCGCTTCCGCACCGGGACCGTCGGCCGTCCCAACGTGGGCATGGAGGTGCGCCTCGCCGACGACGGCGAGGTCCTCGTCCGGGGTCCGCTCGTGTGCTCCGGCTACCTGCGCGAGGACGGCACCGTCGAGCCGGTCGTCGACGCGGACGGCTGGCTGGCCACCGGCGACGTCGGGACGCTCGACGACGACGGCTTCCTCACCATCACCGACCGCAAGAAGGAACTCATCATCACGTCCAGCGGGAAGAACATCTCGCCGGCGCAGATCGAGAACCTGCTGCGGGCGCACCCGCTCATCGGTCAGGCGGTGGCGATCGGCGACCGGCGGCCGTACGTCACGGCGCTGATCGTGCTGGACGAGGAGGTGGCGCCCCAGTGGGCGCGCACGCACGGCGTCGCTGACCCGCAGCTGCCCGCCCTGGCCTCGGACCCGGTGCTGCTGGCCGAGATCCAGGCCGCCGTGGACGCGGCCAACGCGCGGCTCGCCCGGCCCGAGCAGGTCAAGACGTTCCAGGTGCTGCCGTCGGCGTGGACGCCGGAGTCGGGCGAGCTGACCCCGACGTTGAAGCTACGGCGCCGGGTCGTCGTCGACCGGTACGGCGACCGGATCGACGCCCTCTACCGGCCGGGCGACGCGGTGGCGGAGCCCGTCACGGAGTAGCGCCGGGTCGATGCCGGGCGGGGGTGGCGGCGCGCCGAGGTCGGCGGGCCGGTACCCCCGCGGGTAGCCGGGATAGGTGCGGTTGCGCGGCGCGCGGGTCAGCCGGCTCACCGTCCGCGCGGGCAGCAGCCGCACCACGGCGGCCCGGGCGCGCAGCGCGCCGCCGACCAGCGCGGTCAGCGGTCGCGGCGCGGCCGGGAGCCCGAAGGCGGCGCGCATCTCGGGCGGCAGCAGCGCGCGCACCGCGAGCCGCGCGGCCGGGCGCAGCGGCGCCGGGTACCAGGACGCGAACAGGTCCAGCGTGTACGCCGCGACCCGCTCGTTGCTCGGCGTACGGCGGAACGTCTCGCGCTCGTACGCGTCCTTGAACGCCCGGAACGCGGCGAAGTCCGCCGGGACGTCCCGGATGCCCATGCGCGCGCCGACGGCGCGGTAGTAGTGGAACGCGGCCAGCCGCTCGTGCTCGTGCAGCGGGCGCCAGCCGTAGCGGTCCAGCCAGTCGATCGGCTCGTAGACGAACGTGGACAGCACGTAGCGCATGTCGTCGTTCGTGATCGCGTACCGCCCGTGCGCCCGGTTGACCACCCGCAGCGCCTCCCGGCCGCGCGGCGAGTCGTACCCGTGCTCCAGCAGCTCGGCCATCAGCAGCGCGGTGTCGTCGTAGCGCTGCTGCGCCCGCAGCCGGAACTCGCCGGTCGCGTCGAGCAGCGCGGAGATGCCCGGCACGCAGAACGTGCGCAGCAGCGCCAGCTCCAGCGCCCGCTGGTAGTCGAAGGGGAACTCGTACCCGGCGGAGAGCCGGTAGATCTCGTGGTGGTCGCGTACCGGGTCGAGCGTCTCGATCCGGCGCAACCAGCGGTACCGCCCGTCACGAGCCATCGCGACCACCTCCACCGTCCACCCTTGCCCATGCAGTCAAGCTCCTCTATGTTAATAGAAAATCACATCCCCGGATAACTCGAAACCTGCTTGTGCGCACCTCACGGGCCGGTGTTCAGGGCGATGTCCGGTCGAAACCGGGAAGTGGTGCTAATGGAGAATCTCAGTAGACGAAGCGTCCTGACGCTCGGTGCCGCGCTGGGACTGGTGGCGGTGGCGGACACCCCGAAGGCGTGGGCGTGGTCGTCGTCCGGCTCGATCGCCGGGACCGACACGGTCACCGACCCGTGGGACGTCTGGGACGACGACACCGACCCGCTCGTCGCCTCGCTGCTGGACGCCGGTCAGATCCCGGCGGTGAACACCGCGTTCGCGTCCTGGATCCGCAACGGCGACGCGCTGCCCGCCGGCCTGCCCCCGGCGCTCACCACCTACCTGCGGCGCGTCAACACGCTGCCGTCCTGGGCCGACCAGGCCAAGCTGGACCGCGCCGCCCAGTTCAACAAGCGCATGAGCATGTACCTGTTCCTGCTCTACGGCCTGGGCAGCGGGATCATGAGCACGGTGATCCCGCGCGAGGCCCGCAACGTCTACTGGTCCGAGGGCGGCGCGGACATGAAGTCGCGCGCCGCGAAGACCTTCACCTACGGGTACGACCTGAGCGCCCCCGACGCGTTCAAGGCCACCGGCAGCTTCGTGGTCACCTCGCACAAGACGCGGCTCACCCACGCGGCCGTACGGCACCTGCTGCCGCAGTCCGCGCCGTGGCGCGGCGTCACCGACCACCCGATCCCGATCAGCAACGGCGACATCCTCATCACCTTCCACAGCCTCGGCACCTACGTGCACCGCAAGCTGCTCGACTGGCGTCGCTGGGGCCTGCGGATGTCGGCCGCGGAGGAGGAGGCCTACCTGCACATGTGGCAGGTCGCCCTGCACCTGCTCGGGGTCCGCGACGAGTTCATCCCGAACAGCTGGGCCGCCGCCGAGGAGCAGTCCCGGTACGCGCTGAACCCGCTCCTCGCGCCGACGCCCGAGGGCATCGACCTGGCCGACATCCTGCTGAACCTGACGTCCTCGGTGGACCTGGGCGTCACCCGGGGATTCCAGCGGGAGTTCGCGCGCTACGTGCTCACCGACCGGATCGGCGACTGGCTGCGGCTGCCCCGCGACTACATCTCCCGGGGTGTGATCGAGGCCGGCTGGCCGACGTACGTGATGTTCCGCGAAGGGCTCTCGCCGCTCATGCCGGAGACGTTCGGCCTGTTCGACAGGTTCATCCGCGGGCTGGCGATGCTGTTCCTCAACAACGGCTCGTCCGCGTCGCACACCCCGATCACGATCCCGGTCATGAACCGGCCGGGCACCTGAGGCGCGTGCGGCTTCACAGCGTCAGGGCGCCGGTGACCAGCGCGGTCACCGCGTCCCGGTGGCCGGGCGAGTCCTGCCAGCGCAGGGCCCGCCCGGCCTCCACCGCCACGCCGAAGCCGGCGTGCACGAGCAGCCGGGCCTGCCGCCGGTCCAGGTCCGGCCGGACCGCCCGCAACTGCTGCTCCCAGACCGCGATGTGCTCCCGCTGGGCGAGGATGAGCGGACGCCGGACGTCGTCCGGAAGCCCGGCCACCTCGGCCTCGGCGACGCTGTTGAGGGTGTTGTGCTCGAAGCAGTAGGCCACGTACGCCGCCGCCAGCGCGACCACCGCCTGACGAGGATCGGCCGCCCGCTGGAGGCTGCGGTCCACGGCCTGGGCGAGCAGTTCCGCCGCCTGGAGGCAGGCGGCCACGAGGATGTCCACCTTGCCGGGATAGTGGCGGTAGATGGCGGACGGCGCGAGCCCCACCGCCTGGGCGATCTGCGCGTTGGTGACGGTGGCGAAGCCGTCCCGGGCGAACAGCGGCACGGCCGCGGCCAGGATCTCCGCGCGCCGGGTCCGGGGCACCGGCTGGGCGGGCAGCTCGACCAGCCGCGCCGTCCCGGCGGCGGTCGTCGGGTCGGTGGCCACCACCCGCATCGCGGACCGGAGCACCAGATCCTCGATCCGGCGCTGGGCGATCGAGGTGTGGTGCATGGTCACCGAGCCGATCACACCGAGCGCCGCCACCGCCCGCAGCCGCTCGTCGGGCAGCGGGTACTCCCGCCGTACCATCTCGGTGACCCGGCCCACGACGTGGCCGAACTTCGCGCGGAGCAGGTGGCGGTCCGCGCGCCCGAGGTAGCGGGCCTCCCACCGGTAGATGCCGCCGGAGGCGCGGTGCGCGACGGTGACCCGGGTGAGGGCCAGCAGCACGTCGGCCAGCGCCGCGTCGGGCGGCCACTCGTCGACGACCCCGACCAGGTTGTCCACCATGACGTTGGCGCACTCGGCGAACAACGCGTACTTGTTCGGGAAGTGCCGGTACAGCGCCGGCGCGCTGATGCCGACCGCCGCGGCGATCTCCTCCATGGACGCGCCGTGGTAGCCGCGCTCGCTGAACACCTGCCCGGCCGACTCCACGATGACCTGCCTGCGGTTGCGTGGCCGGGTGGCCGCGGCCGGCCCGGTGGTCACCGGACCGTCCGGGCGGACGCGGACGGGCACAGGACCATGGGTGTCAGTCAACCACAGCGGTTCACGCCGCCCGCGCCCTCGCGATGACGCCGCTCAGGCGTGCAGCACGGCGAGCGCGAGCCGGGCGGTCCAGGTGTCGTAGCCCGCGGTGCGGTCGAAGCGGCCGAGCCGTCCGACGTCGGTGACCACGTTCAGCGCGGCGTGCACGAGGACGCGTGCGTCGCCGGCCGGCAGGTCCGGCCGTACCGCCCGGACCAGGCCCACCCACTCCTCGACGTGCAGGCGTTGCGCGCCGCGCAACTCGTGGCGGTCCCGGTCCGGCAGGTTGTTGTTCTCCGCCAGGTACACCGCGACCAGGTCGCTCTGGCCGAACGCGAAGTCGACGTAGGCTCGCACCACCCGGTGCAGCGCGTCGGCCGGGTCGCTCGCGTCGGCGATCGCCGCGGTGGTGGCACCGGTCAGCCGGTCGGTGGCCCGGTAGTAGGCGGCCGCGAGCAGGTCGGCCTTGCCGGGGAAGTAGCGGTACACGCTGGACGCCTGCATGCCCGCGGCGCGGCCGATGTCCTCGACCGCGACGGCGTGGTAGCCGTGCCTGTGGAACAGCCGCATCGCCTCGATCAGCAGCAGCTCGCGGCGCGACGCCGGGCGCACCGGGCCGGTGGCGGGCGTGTCCTCCGGCGCGGGACGCCGCCGCGGCGGCACCGCCGGCGCGTCGGTCCGCAGCAGCGTCCAGGCGACCCGGGTGAGCAGGTGCTCGGTGTCGGTGCCGGTGGCCGCGGCCCGGTACGTGGTAACGCTGCCGAACGCGCTCAGCGCCGCGTTCACCAGCAGGTCCGCCTGCCCGGCGGTCAGCTCGGGACGCAGCTCGCGCAGCGGCGCGGCGACGCGGCCGACGAGCGTGGCCATCGACGCGCCGAACTCCTGCCGGTGCTCGGGCGTCAGGTAGCGGCCCTCCCACTGGTACAGCCCGGCCACCCGCCGCCTGCTCACCGCGACGTCGGCGAGCGCGCGCAGCAGTTCGTCGAGCAGCCCGTCGGCGCTGTTCGCCGCCGGCTGCCCGGTGGCGGCGAGCAGGGCGCCGACGACCTCGCGGGTGGCGTGCACGAGGATCGCGTACTTGTTCGGGAAGTGCCGGTAGACGGCCGGCCCGCTGATGCCGACGGCGGCGGCGATCTCGTCCACCGAGACGCCGTGGTAGCCCCGCTCGCAGAACAGCTCGGCACCGGCGAGCGCGATCCGGGCCTTGCGGTCCTTGGGCCGTCTGACCGGTGCCGGGGCGGTGTCGCTGGCTGCTCGTCGCACCGCTACACGTTAGCGTCCCCTCGCGTGGATCCGGTGGCGCCCCTCGGCGGTTTCCGTCGCGGGGCCGGAGCCGGACAGCGTGGAACGCTTCTTGACAAGCGGCGGCAGGCTCAAGAAAAGTTAGGCGAAATTCGCATGCGGGTGAGCAATGAGGAGCTTGGCATGACGACCGATGCGTTCATCTACGACGCGTTGCGCACGCCGCGCGGGCGGGGCAAGCCGACCGGAGCGCTGCACGGGGTGAAGCCGGTTTCGCTGATCACCGGCCTGATCGAGGAGACCCTGCGGCGGATGCCCGGCCTCGATCCGGCGCTGATCGACGACATCGTGCTCGGGGTGGTGTCCCCGCTCGGCGACCAGGGCGCCGACATCGCCCGGACCGCCGCCGTCGCCGCCGGCCTGCCCGACACGGTGGCCGGCGTCCAGCTCAACCGCTTCTGCGCCTCCGGCCTGGAGGCGGTGAACATCGCCGCGCAGAAGGTGCGCTCCGGCTGGGAGGATCTCGTCCTCGCCGGTGGCGTCGAGTCGATGTCCCGGGTGCCGATGGGCTCCGACGGCGGGGCGTGGGCGCTCGATCCGGAGGTCAACTACACCACCGGGTTCGTGCCGCAGGGCATCAGCGCCGACCTCATCGCCACCATCGCCGGCTTCGACCGGGAGACGGTCGACGCGTACGCGCTCCAGTCGCAGGCGCGGGCCGCGAAGGCGTGGGCCAACGGCTACTTCGCCCGGTCCGTGGTGCCGGTCCGCGACCGCAACGGGCTCACCGTCCTGGACCGGGACGAGCACATCCGGGCGGACTCGACGGCGGAGAGCCTCGCCGCGCTGCGCCCCTCGTTCGCCGAGATCGGCCAGAAGGCGGGCTTCGACGCGGTCGCGTTGCAGAAGTACCACTGGGTCGAGCGGATCGAGCACGTCCACACCGCGGGGAACTCCTCCGGCATCGTCGACGGTGCCGCGCTCGTCGCGATCGGCAGCGAGGCGGCCGGCACCGCCGCCGGCCTCACCCCGCGTGCCCGCGTCGTGGCCACCGCGCTCAGCGGCGCCGACCCCACCATCATGCTCACCGGCCCGGCCCCGGCCGCCCGCAAGGCGCTGGCCAAGGCCGGTCTCGGCGTCGACGACCTCGACCTGGTGGAGATCAACGAGGCGTTCGCCGCGGTGGTCCTGCGGTTCGTCGCCGACCTCGGCCTGAACCCGGACATCGTCAACGCCAACGGCGGGGCGATCGCGATGGGCCACCCACTGGGCGCGACCGGCGCCATGATCCTCGGCACGCTCGTCGACGAACTGGAACGACGCGGCGGCCGCTACGGCCTGGCCACGCTCTGCGCGGGCGGCGGCATGGGCATCGCCACCGTGATCGAACGAATCTGAGGAGCACGAATGGCCAACACCATCCGGTGGGAGCACGGCGACGACGGCATCGTGCTGCTCACCCTCGACCACCCCGGCCGCTCGGCGAACGTGATGAACGCGGAGTTCGGCGCGAGCCTCACCGCCACTGTGGACCGGCTCGAAGCCGAGCGCGACCGGATCACCGGCGTGATCGTCACCTCGGCCAAGAAGACGTTCTTCGCCGGCGGCGACCTGGAGACCCTGGTGCGGCTGACGCCCGCCGACGCCGAGGCGTCCGCCGCCGACGCGGCCGCGCTCAAGCACGCCGTACGCCGGCTGGAGACGCTCGGCCGGCCGGTCGTCGCCGCGATCAACGGATCGGCCCTCGGCGGCGGGCTGGAACTGGCGCTGGGCTGCCACCACCGGGTCGTGCTCGACGACCCGGCCGTCGAGATCGGCTTTCCCGAGGTCACGCTCGGCCTGCTGCCCGGCTGCGGCGGGGTGGTGCGTACCGTCCGGCTGCTCGGCGTCACCGCCGCGCTGACCGACTGGCTGCTGCGCGGCCAGCGCCGCCGGCCGCAGGACGCGCTCGCGCACGGGCTCGTCGACGAGGTCGCCGCCGACCGGGACGCCCTGATGGCCGCCGCCCGCGACTGGATCGCCGCCCACCCGGACGCGACCCAGCCGTACGACCGCAAGGGCTACCGGATGCCCGGCGGCACCCCGTCCAGCCCCGGCCTCGCCATGCAGTTGCCGGCCATGCCCGCCCTGCTGCGCAAGCAGCTCAAGGGCGCGCCCTACCCGGCGCCCCGCAACATCCTCGCCGCCGCCGTCGAGGGCGCCCAGGTCGACCTGGACACCGCGTTCGCGATCGAGGGCCGGTACTTCACCGAGCTGGCCACCGGGCAGATCGCCAAGAACATGATCAAGGCGCTCTTCTTCGACCTCCAGGCCGCCCGGTCCCGGGCCGCGGGCGGGGACCACGAGCCGGTGCGCAGCGTCGCGGTCGTCGGCGCGGGCATGATGGGCGCCGCCATCGCGTACGTCTGCGCCCGCGCCGGCATGCGGGTGGTGCTCAAGGACGTCACCGCCGAGGGGGCGGCGCGCGGCAAGGCGTACTCGGCGGGCCTGCTCGACAAGGCCGTCGCCCGGGGCCGGACGACACCGGCGGAGCGCGACGAGTTCCTGGCCCGCATCCACGCCACCGGCGACGTCGCCGACCTGGCCGGCGTCGACCTCGTCATCGAGGCGGTCTTCGAGGACCCGGCGCTCAAGCACAAGGTGTACGCCGAGATCGAACAGGTCGCGCCGGACGCGCTCATCGCCTCCAACACCTCCACGCTGCCCATCACGCTGCTCGCCGAGGGCGTCAGCCGGCCGGAGGAGTTCGTCGGGCTGCACTTCTTCTCCCCGGTGGACAAGATGCCGCTGGTCGAGGTGATCCGCGGGGAGCGGACCGACGAGACCACACTGGGCCGCGCCCTGGGCGTCGTCCGCCGGCTGCGCAAGACGCCGATCGTGGTCAACGACAGCCGGGGCTTCTTCACCAGCCGGGTCATCGGGACGTTCACCAACGAGGGCGTGGCGATGCTCGCCGAGGGCATCCCGGCGGCGACCATCGAGCAGGCGAGCAGCCAGGCCGGGTATCCCGCGCCGGTCCTCGCGCTGATGGACGAGCTGACCCTGACCCTGCCCCGGAAGATCCGGCAGGAGACGGCCGCGGCCACTGTGGCCGCCGGAGGCACCTGGACGCCGCACGCGGCCGACGCGGTGATCGACCGGATGATCGACGAGTGCGGCCGGACCGGGCGCTCCGGTGGCGCCGGCTTCTACGACTACCGCGACGGGAAGCGGGCCGGGCTCTGGCCGGGCCTGCGGGAGCAGTTCGGCGGCACGAACCTGGACACGCCGTTCGAGGACCTCAAGGAGCGGATGCTCTTCATCGAGGCGATCGAGTCGGTGCGGTGCCTCGACGAGGGCGTGCTGACCTCGGTGGCGGACGCCAACGTCGGCTCGATCCTGGGGATCGGCTATCCGAGCTGGACCGGCGGCGTCCTCCAGTACGTCAACCAGTACGACGGCGGGCTGCCGGGCTTCGTGGCCCGTGCCCGGGTGCTGGCCGAGCGCTACGGCGAGCGGTTCGACCCGCCGCCACTGCTGACGGCGATGGCCGAGCGGGGCGAACGGTTCGAGTAGCGGCGGTCAGAGCGCGGCGGCGAGTCGCTGGGCGTTCATGTACGCGATGGCCTCCACGGAGATCATCGGGTTGACGCCCAGCGACCCCGGGAAGGTGGACGCGTCGGCGAGGACCAGGTTGGGCACCTCCCACGTCGCGCCGTCCGGCCGGGCCACCGACGTCGCCGCGCTGCCGCCCATCCGGGCCGCGCCCATGATGTGCAGGGCGGCCATGGTGACCTGCCCGGGCGCGGTTCCCAGTGTCTCGACGTGCCGGACGAACTCGTCGACGGAACCCGTGCCGCGTTCCCAGACCGGGCCGCGCTGGTGTCCGGACCAGAGCCGCAGCGCTCCGGCCGCCTCGACGATCCGGGCCGCGCCGGCGATCCCGGCCCGCAGGTGGGCCGCGTCGTAGGGGGAGAGGCGGTAGTGCACCACCGGCTCGCCGTCGCGGCCGACCCGGACCTCACCGCTGTCGCGGTCGCGGGTGATCACGCCGACCCCGCCGAGGTGCGGCAGCGCGCGCATCCGGTCCAGATGGGCCCGTCCGCCCGTCCAGCTCATGAACGACACGGCGGTGGCCGGGTTGGTGGCGGCGGTCTCGTAGATGACGCCGTAGCCGCGGCCGTCGAGGTCGGCGTGTTCGGTGGAGTACCGGGTCTGCATCCCGCCCTCCCACGGCCGGACCTCCTCGGCGAACACGCCCCACACGCCGGTCGCCGGATGCAGGTGCAGGTGCCGGCCGATGTTCGGGTTGGTGAGCCCGGAGCGGCGGAGCAGTGCGGGTGTCTGCACGCTGCCGGCGGCGACCACCACGGCGCGGGCGCGTACGGCGACCGGATGGCCGTCCGCGGTGTGGCCGGTCACGCCCGTCGCCCGGCCCGCTTCGACTGTCACGGCCCGCACGTCGACGCCGACGACGAGCCGCGCACCGGCGCGTTCCGCGTCGGCCAGCCAGGTCTTCGTCGCGGACCGTTTGGCACCGATCCGGCAGCCCAGGCCGCAGCGCCCGCACTCGACACCGGTGTCGCAGCCGTCGACGTTGCGGGGCATCTCGTCGACGTGCCAGCCCAGCCGGTTCAGTCCGCGCTCCATCAGCGCGTCCCGGGAGGAGATCCGGCCGTGCTCGCGGTTGACGCCGAGCCGCGTCCACACCGCGTCGAGGCAGCCGTCGTACTCGTCGGTGGCGAACTGCGGCACGCCGAGCGCGGCCCACTCCTCGCGCACCCGGGCCGGGGTGGGGAACGACGTGGTGTAGTTCACCACTGTGCCGCCGCCGAGGCACTGCCCCTGGAGGAGGCTGAGCTGGCCCTCGGCGGTGGCGGCGGGGCCGGGGGCGTAGAGCCGGGACAGTCCGGACAACTCCCCGCCGTCGAAGTCCCGGTCGTCGTAGTAGCCGCCCTTCTCGACGACGACCACGTCCAGGCCGTGCCCGGCGAGGACCGCGGCGGCAGTGCCGCCGCCGGCGCCGGATCCGACGACGACGACGTCGCAGTCCAGTGTGGCCGGCGCGGAGGGGCGGACCGGGGTCAGCGGCGGCGCGGGCGCGTCGGCCCGGACCCCGAGCGGTCCGGGATAGCCGATGGCGTCCCACACGGGCGAGTGCCCGGCCGGCCCCGGCGTCAGGTAGTAGGAGAGGGTGGCGGCGCCCTTGAGTGCCTGGAACAGCGCCCGTTTGGCGGTGACCCGCGAGTGGGCCAGCGCGAGCAGCGTCCTCTCCCGGCGTTGCGGCGACTGCCGGGAGAACGGCTGCGCGCAACCGCCGAGGACGAACTGGGTGACCGGGGAGTCCCACCGGTCCAGCAGCCGCAGGAACTGCCGGACCTCGGCGGTGCGCGGATTGTGCAGGACGAGCGCGGCCATCACCTCGGTCGCGCCGAGCCGGCTGGCCGAAGGGATCCCGGCGCCGTCACCCGGCGCGAACGTGTCGCAGATGCTCGCCAGGGCGGCGCGCTGGCGGTCGGACAGGTGCACGGTGCCTCCGATCGACCGAGGGGCCGGGTGGGTCAGGACATCTGCTCGGACAGGCCGTACGTCTTGGCGATGATCTCGCGCTGGATCTCGCTGGCCCCGCCGTAGACGGTGGACACGATCGACGAGCGGACCAGGCGCTCCATGTCGAACTCGGTGGTGTAGCCGTAGCCGCCCATCATCTGCATCGCGTCCAGGGCGACCCGGCGGGCGGTCTCGGTGGCCTTGAGCTTCGCCATCGAACTCTCCCGGGGCAGCACCGTGTCCGGTGCCCTGTCGACCTTGGCGGCGGTGTCGTAGACCAGCAGCCGGGCACACTCGATCTCGGTGGCCAGGTCGGCCAGCCGGTGCCGGAGCACCTGGAACGATCCGATCGGCCGGCGGAACTGCCGCCGGTTCCGGACGTACTCCACGACGTCGTCGAACGCCCGCTGCGCGGTGCCGAGCATGACGCTGGCGAGGATCAGCCGCTCCATGTTGAGCCCGGCCATCAGTTGCCGCCAGCCGTTGTCGACCTCGCCGACCACGGCGTCGGCGGGCAGCAAACAGTCGGTGAAGTAGAGGTCGTTCACCTCCCGGCCGCCCATGGTGTCGATGCCGGAGACGGTCAGGCCGGGCGCCGAGGCGGGGACCAGGAACATGGTCAGGCCGTGGTGGTCGCCGGCCCGGCCGGAGGTGCGGGCGACCAGCAGGATGTGCTCGGCGAGGTGGGCGTTCGAACACCACGTCTTCTGGCCGTTGACGACGTACCCGTCGTCGCGGCGCTCGGCGCGGCAGCTCAGGTTCGCCACGTCGGAGCCGGCCTCGGGCTCGGACATCGCGACCGCCTCGATGACGCCGCGGGCCACTCCGGACAGGATCAGCTTCTTCTGCGCCGGCGTGCCGAACCGCTGGTAGGTGGCGGCCACGATGATCGAGGTGGTGAAGCCGCCGATCGGGGCCATCGCGCGGGCCGTCTCCTCCAGGAACAGGCACAGCTCCGTCATGCCGGCGCCGCCGCCGTCGAACTCCTCGGGCAGGGACAGGCCCAGCCAGCCGAGGTCGGCCATCTTGCGGTACAGCTCCGGGCTGTGCGGTTCCCGGCCGCCGTTCGTGAGGTTCCGCCGCTGCTCGCGGGTGCCCACCTCGCGGCGGCAGAAGTCCCGCACCGCCTCGACCAGGGATCGTTGCTCGTCGCTCCACTCCACCGCGGTACCTCCAGCGCGTCAGCAGGGATTGACAGCAAGGCTAGACTATCGAATATCAAATGTCAGGAGGCTGTCGATGACGTCCCTCGTGGAGCACCCTCGCCGGCTGCGCGTCGTCGACCCGGTGACGGGTGAGCACCGCGCCGACTACGAGATCGCCGACGACGCCGCCGTGCGCGCCGCCGTGGCACGGGCCCGCGAGGCGGCCGGCTGGTGGGCCGCCCTGGACGCCCGGCAACGCCGCCGCCACCTGCTGGCGTACAAGGCGGCGGTCGCCGGCGGCATCGAGGAACTGGCCGGGATCGTCCGGAGCGAGACCGGCAAGAGCCTCGCCGGGGCGCAGCTCGAGGTGATGCTCGCCGTCGAGCACCTGGACTGGGCGGCCCGGCACGCCGCGCGGGTGCTCAGGCGGCGCTCGGTCTCCTCCGGCCTGCTCGCGTTCAACCAGGCCGCCTCCGTCGAGTACGTGCCGTACGGCGTGGTCGGCGTGATCGGTCCGTGGAACTACCCCGTCTACACGCCGATGGGCGCGGTGTCGCACGCGCTCGCGGCCGGCAACGCGGTGGTGTTCAAGCCCAGCGAGTTCACCCCCGGCGTCGGTGTGTGGCTGGCCGAGCGCTGGCACGAGCTGTTCCCCGACCACCCGGTCCTCCAGGTGGTGACCGGTGACGGCTCGACCGGAGCCGCGTTGTGCCGCGCGTCGGCCGACAAGATCGCCTTCACCGGGTCGGCCGCGACCGGTCGCGCGGTGATGGCCGCCTGCGCCGAGAGCCTGACCCCGGTGGTGATCGAGGGCGGCGGCAAGGACGCGCTGATCGTCACCGCCGACGCCGACCTGGACGCGGCCGCGCGGGCGACGGTCTTCGGCGGCCTGGGCAACGCCGGGCAGACGTGCGCCGGCGTCGAGCGCGTCTACGTCGAACGGTCCGTCTACGAGCCGTTCCTGGCCACGCTCACCGAGCTGGCACGGCAGGTCCGGCCGGGCGCCGAGCCGGACGCGCCGTACGGGCCGATGACCACGCCAACCCAGCCGGACGTCGTCCTGCGCCACGTCACCGACGCGCTCGACCGGGGCGGTCGGGCGGTGGTGGGTGACACCGCTTCGGTGCGGCCCCCGTTCGTGGAGCCGGTCGTGCTGACCGAGGTGCCCGAGGACAGCACCGCCGTCACCGAGGAGACGTTCGGCCCGGTGCTCGTGGTCAACCCGGTGGCCGACGCCGACGAGGCGGTACGCCGGACGAACGCGACCAGCTACGGGCTCTCCGGTTCGATCTTCACCCGCGACCGCCGCCGTGGCCTGGCGCTCGCCGGGCGGCTGCGGGCCGGCGCGGTGTCGGTCAACTCCGTGCTGGGGTACGCGGGCGTGCCGTCACTGCCCTTCGGCGGTGTGGGCGACTCGGGGTTCGGCCGGGTCCACGGCGCGGACGGCCTGCGCGAGTTCAGCCGGGCGCGATCGGTGACGTGGCAGCGGTTCCGGCCGCTGATCGAGGTGATGACGCTCCAGCCGTCCGCCTCCGCCATGAAGCGCTCGCTGGCGATGTTCGCGTGGCGTCATGGCCGCCGGTGACTCACTCGTTCCACACGCCCAGTCCGTCGAGGTGCTTGACCAGCCGTTCCGCGCCGTCGGTGAAGTGCCGGGCCATGACCGGCCGGACGGCCTCCGGGTCGCCTGCCGCGAGCGCGTCGAGCAGCGCCTCGTGATCGGCGATCATGCCCGCCCGCCACTCGGGGTCGGCGGCGTAGAAACGCGACGGCGTGTAGCGGGTCACGGTCCGCAGCAACCAGGACAGCTTGCGCGCGTCGGCGAGCCGGTTGATCCGGCGGTGGAACTCGTATTCGAGCTGCTCCACGCGGCTGACCTGCCGGGCCTGGGCGGCGCGGCGCAGCCGCTCGTGCTGCTGCCGCAGGTCGTCGAGCTGGTCCGGGGTGATGCCGGTGGCGACCCGGGCGGCCAGCTCACCGGCGATGTGGCCCTGGAGGCTGAACACGTCGATGATGTCCTGCCGGGACAGCGGCGCCACCACGTGCCCACGGCGCGGTTGCAGCTCGACCATGTCCTCCGCGCGCAGCATCAGCAGCGCCTCGCGTACCGGCGTGATGCTCAGCCCGGTCTCCTGGGCGACCTCCTCCAGCCGGATACGTTCGCCGGGGCGCAGCTGACCGGACATGATCCGGTCGCGCAGCAGACTCGCCACGGTCTCGGAGAGCTGGGGTTGAGAGACGTTCTGGATCCTGCCGCGGTCCGCCACCAGTTGAGGGTATCAAATGTCAAATGTCACAACAGGAACGCCGGTCGGTGCCGGCTTGCGGGCCGCCACCAGCGGCGGCGTACGCACGATCTGGTTCGACCGGCCCGACCGGCGCAACGCGATGACGCTGGAGATGTTCCGCGACTACTACGCGGCCCTGGTGGCGGCGGACGCGGACCCGGAGGTACGGGCGGTCGTGGTCACCGGCTCCGGTGACTGGTTCTGCTCCGGCGCCGACCCGGAGGCGCTGGCCGCACTGCTCGACGAGCGCAATCGTGAGCTGCTCGCCGGCGAGTTCGGCTTCCCGCCGCACCTGCCGCTGACGCTCGGCACGCCGATCGTCGCCGCGATGAACGGCGGGGCGGCCGGTCTCGGCCTGGTCCACGCGCTCTACGCCGACGTGCGGTTCATGGCGGCGGAGGCGCGCCTGTCCACCACGTTCAGCCGGCTCGGCCTCGTCGCCGAGTACGGCAGCGCCTGGCTGCTGCCCCGGCTCGTGGGCGTCGGCGCCGCGCTGGACCTGCTGCTGTCCGGCCGCAAGGTCGACGCGGTGGAGGCGTTCCGGATCGGGCTTGTGCAACGCGTGCTCCCGCGCGACGAGGTGCTGGCCGAGGCACAAGCCTATGCCGCGGCCCTGGCGCAGCACTGCTCACCGGCGTCCATGGCGGTGATCCGTCGGCAGGTGTTCTCCGGCCTGGAGACCGGCGCCGCCGAGGCCGCCGCCGACGCGATCCGCCTCATGGTCGAGTCGCTGGCCGGCGCCGACTTCGGCGAGGCCCTGCTCGGCCGGGCCCAGGGCCGCGCACCCCGCTTCGCCCCACGGGCCGGCGCGTGAGCGGCCCGCTCGCCGGCGTCCGGGTCGTGGAACTGGCCGGGATCGGCCCCGGCCCGTTCGCCGCCATGCTGCTCGCCGACCTCGGCGCCGACGTGGTCCGGGTCGACCGGCCGGAACCCGGCGCGTTCGCGGCCGGCGACCCCGGGCGGAACCTGCTCAACCGGGGCAAGCGTTCGATCGTGGTGGACCTGAAACACCCCGACGGCGCCGAGGTGGTCCTCGCGCTGGCCGGGCGGGCCGCGATCCTGATCGAGGGCTGGCGTCCCGGCGTCGCCGAGCGTCTGGGCGTCGGACCGGCCGCGGCGCTGGCCCGCAACCCGGGGCTGGTCTACGGGCGGATGACCGGCTGGGGACAGGACGGGCCGCTGGCCCGCGCCGCCGGCCACGACATCGGCTACATCGCGGTGGCCGGGGCGCTGCATCCGATCGGCCGCGCCGGCGGGCCGCCGCAGATCCCGCTCAACCTGGTCGGCGACTTCGGCGGCGGCGCGCTCTACCTGGTCGTCGGCATCCTGGCGGCGCTGCACGTCGCCGGCGCCACCGGGCGAGGGCAGGTCGTCGACGCCGCCATCGTGGACGGCGCGGCCCACCTCACCACCCCGTTCGCCGGGCTGCTCGCCGAGGGCGCCTGGCGGCCCGAGCGGGGCCGCAACCTGCTCGACGGCGGCGCGCCGTTCTACGACGTGTACGCCACCGCCGACGGCGGGCACATGGCGGTCGGCGCGCTGGAGCCGCAGTTCTACGCCGAACTGCTGCGGCTGCTCGGGCTGGCCGACGCGGACCTGCCGGACCGGCACGACGTCACCGGATGGCCGGTGCTGCGCGCCCGCTTCGCCGAGGTGTTCGCCGGGCGTACCCGCGACGAGTGGACGGCCGTGTTCGACGGCACCGACGCCTGCGTCGCGCCGGTGCTGTCGCTGACCGAGGCGCCGGGTCACCCGCACCTTCACGCGCGCGGCACGTACGAGGAGCACTTCGGCGTCCGGCAGCCCGCCGTGGCGCCCCGCCTGTCCCGGACACCCGGCCGGGTCGGCGGCCCGCCGCCCGCGCCGGGCGCGGACACCGAGCCCGTCCTCACCGACTGGGGGCTGGACGAACACCTACCGCGGTGGCTGGACGGCGGCGCCGTCGGCCGGAAGCAGGGAGCAGCGCACTGATGCGTATCGGGACGACACTGGCGTACGCCGCCGATCCCCGCGGCGGCGCCGACGACGTGGCCGCCTGGGAACAGGACGGCCTGGACGTGGTCTGGGTGTCCGAGGCGTACGGCTTCGACGCGCCCACGGTCATGGGTTACCTCGCCGCCCGCACGAGCCGCGTCCACATCGGCTCCGCGATCCTGCCGATCTTCTCGCGTACCCCGGCCCTGCTGGCGCAGACCGCGGCGGGCCTGGACGCGATGTCCGGTGGCCGGGCCATCCTCGGGCTCGGCGCGTCCGGGCCGCAGGTGATCGAGGGATGGCACGGCGTCGCGTACGACCGGCCGCTGGCCCGCACCCGGGAGGTGATCGAGATCTGCCGGCGGGTGTGGCGGCGCGAGACGCTGACGAACGACGGCCTCTACCGGCTGCCGCTGCCGCCCGGCGAGGGCACCGGGCTGGGCAAGCCGCTGAAGATCCTCACCCACCCGGTCCGCGACCGCATCCCGATCCACGTGGCGAGCCTCGGCGACCGGAACGTCCGGATGACCGCCGAGATCGCCGACGGATGGCTGCCGTTCCTCTACGACCCGCGGCGCGCGGGCGACGTCTGGGGCGCCGCGCTGGCGGCCGGCCGGGCGAAGCGGTCCGCCGATCTGGGGCCGCTGGAGGTGGTGGCCGGCGGGCCGCTGGCCATCGGCCCGGACGTGACCGGGCTGCGCGACCTCGCCCGGCCGCTGATCGCCCTGTACGTGGGCGGGATGGGCGCCAAGGGCCGCAACTTCTACCACGACCTGCTGTGCCGCTACGGCTACGCCGCCGAGGCGGACCGCATCCAGGAGCTCTACCTGGACGGTCGCAAGGCCGAGGCCGCCGCCGCGGTGCCGGCGGAACTGCTGGAACGCACCAGCCTGATCGGGCCGGAGAGCTATGTGCGCGACCGGGTCCAGGAGTACCGCGACGCGGGCGTGACGATCCTGAACGTCGCGCCGCTGGGCGAGGACCCCCGGCGCCTCGTCGCCGCCGTCGCGGACATGGCCCGGTAGCGCGGGGGAGGGAGCCGACACATGGACCGCACCGTCTTCACCGCCGACCATCTCGCGTTCGCCGAACTGGTGCGCGCGTTCATCGACAAGGAGATCACCCCGCACCACGAGCGCTGGGAGTCCGACGGCATCGTCGACCGCGGCGTGTGGCGGGCCGCGGGCGCCGCCGGCCTGCTCGGCTTCTTCGTCGACGAACGGTACGGCGGCGCCGGGGTGAGCGACCGGCGCTTCCACGCCGTCCTGACCGAGGAACTGGCCCGGGCCGGTGCGAGCGGGCCGGCGTTCGGCCTGCACAACGACATCATCGGACCGTACCTGACCGACCTGACCACCGAGGAGCAGAAGCAGCGCTGGCTGCCGGGTTTCTGCTCCGGCGAGATCGTCACCGCCGTCGCGATGTCCGAGCCGGGCGCCGGCAGCGACCTGGCGGGCATCACCACCACGGCGGTACGCGACGGCGACGACTGGGTTCTCAACGGGCAGAAGACGTTCATCAGCAACGGCATCCTGGCCGACCTGGTGATCGTGGTCGCCCGTACCGATCCCGGCGCCGGACGGCGGGGGATCAGCCTGCTCGTGGTCGAGCGCGGCATGCCCGGGTTCGAGCGCGGCCGCAACCTCGACAAGCTCGGCCAGAAGGCGCAGGACACCGCCGAGCTGTTCTTCGCCGACGTCCGCGTACCGGCGGCCAACCTGCTCGGCGCCGAGGGCGAGGGTTTCGCCTACCTGATGCGCAACCTGCCGCTGGAGCGGCTATCGATAGCCGTCGCGGCGCTCGCGGGCGCCGAGACGGTGTTCGCGCAGACGCTCGACTACTGCCGGCAGCGCCAGGCGTTCGGCCGTCCCATCGGCAGTTTCCAGCACAACCGGTTCGTGCTCGCCGAACTCGCCACCGAGCTGCGCCTGGGCCGGGTCTTCGTGGACCAGTGCCTGGTCGCGCCGGACCTCACCACGGAGACGGCGGCGATGGCGAAGTGGTGGTGCACCGAGTTGCAGAAGCGCGTCGTGGACCGGTGCCTCCAGTTGCACGGCGGCTACGGCTACATGCGCGAGTACCCGGTGGCCCGCGCCTACCTGGACGCCCGCGTCCAGACCATCTACGGCGGCACCACCGAGATCATGAAGGAGGTGATCGGCCGGTCACTCGGCCTGTGAGCCGGGCTCCAGCATGGGTACGAGGAACCGCCGGGCCATCTCCCGCAGCGCGTCGGCGTCGTCGAGGTCGACGACGTGGCTCGGGGTGAGCAGGAAGGAGCAGGACAGGCGGGTCATCAGCTCGGCGGCCACCTCCACGTCCACTGTGGCGGCGATGGTGCCGGCGCGCTGCTCGCGGCGCAACTGCCCGGCGACGAACCGCTGCACGGTCGCCAGCGTCCGCCCGCCGTCGCTGATCATCGAGGGGATGAGCACGTCCGGTTCGACGCTCATCAGCCCGCCGATCAGCGGGTTGCGGCGGATCGCGTCCAGCGCGCTGACGAAACCCAGCACCACCCGGTCGCCGACTGTCTCCGCCTGCTGGATGTCGACCAGGAACCGGTCGAAGTAGCGCCGGAACTCGCGGCGGACCACCTGCTCGACCAGCCGGTCCTTGGTGGCGAACCGGCGGTACGCGGTGATCCGGGAGACGCCGGCCCGGCGGGCCACGTCCTCCATGGTGGAGCGGCGGATGCCCATCCGGCAGAACTGATCGTAGGCGGCGTCGAGGATCCGGGTGGCCACCTCGTCGGTGTCGTCGGCGCTGTGCAGCGCCTCGGTGAAGGCGCGTTCCAGCAGCGACTCCGGCGGGCCGGCCGGTTCGTCGTGACCGGCACCGGGGGAGGACGCCTGCGCCGGAGCGGTCCGGGCCATGGGTGCCCTCCCGGGAGAGACGGTGACGCGGTTGGCGCTTCACCGTACCAATCGCCGGGGCGTACCCCCGTGCGAGCGCGACCGCCGCGCCCTGCGGATGCGGGACGCGGCGGTCGCGTGGGTCGGGCCGTGTCCGGTCAGGAGCCGGCGCGCTTGGCCGTCGCCTTCAGGTAGTCCCGGTTGAGCCGGCCGATGGTGTTCAGCGGGATGCCCTTCGGGCAGGCCGCCGCGCACTCGCCGATGTTGGTGCAGCCGCCGAAGCCGGCCTCGTCGTGCGCGTCGACCATGCCGATCACCCGGGTGTAACGCTCCGGCTGGCCCTGCGGCAGCAGCGAGAGCTGGGTGATCTTCGCGGCGGTGAACAGCATGCCGGAGCCGTTCGGGCAGGCCGCCACGCAGGCGCCGCAGCCGATGCAGGCCGCCGACTCGAACGCGGCGTCCGCGTCGGCCTTCGGCACCGGCACCGAGTGCGCCTCCGGGGCGCTGCCGGTCGGCGCGGTGACGTAGCCGCCGGCGGCGATGATCTGGTCGAAGGCGTTGCGGTTGACCACCAGGTCCTTGACGACCGGGAAGGCGCGGGCCCGCCAGGGCTCGATGTCGATCGTGTCGCCGTCGGAGAACTGCCGCATGTGCAGCTGGCAGGCGGTGGTGCCGCGCTGCGGGCCGTGCGCCTCACCGTTGATCATGAGGCTGCACATGCCGCAGATGCCCTCGCGGCAGTCGTGGTCGAACGCGACCGGCTCCTCGCCGTCGAGGATCAGCCGCTCGTTGAGCACGTCGAGCATCTCCAGGAAGGACATGTCCGGGGACACGTCCTGCACCGGGTAGGTCACCATCCGACCCTTGTCCTCGGGGCCGTGCTGGCGCCAGATGCGCAGGGTCAGGTTCACTTGTAGCTCCGCTGCGTGGGGTGGACGTATTCGAAGGTCAGGTCTTCCTTGTGCAGCACGGGCTCACCGGTGCCGGTGTACTCCCAGGCCGCCACGTAGGCGAACCGGTCGTCGTCGCGCTGCGCCTCGCCGTCGGGCGTCTGGTGCTCGGCCCGGAAGTGGCCGCCGCAGGACTCCTCGCGGTGCAGGGCGTCGATGCACATCAGCTCGGCCAGCTCGAAGAAGTCGGCCACCCGGCCGGCCTTCTCCAGCGACTGGTTGAGGCCCTCGCCGTCGCCCGGGACGCGCACCCGCTGCCAGAACTGCTCGCGCAGCGCGCGGATCTCGTCGATCGCCTTGCGCAGCCCGGCCTCGGAGCGCTCCATGCCGCAGTGCTCCCACATGATCTGGCCCAGCTCGCGGTGGAACGAGTCCACGGTGCGGTCGCCGTTGATCGCCAGCAGCCGCTTGATCCGGTCCTCGACCTCGGTACGCGCCGCGACCGCATCGGGGTGGCTGGCGTCGACCTTGTCCAGCGGGCCGGAGGAGGCCAGGTAGTTGGCGAGCGTGTTCGGCAGCACGAAGTAGCCGTCGGCCAGGCCCTGCATCAGCGCCGAGGCGCCGAGCCGGTTCGCGCCGTGGTCGGAGAAGTTGGCCTCACCGATCACGAACAGGCCGGGGATGCTCGACTGGAGGTCGTAGTCGACCCAGAGGCCGCCCATCGTGTAGTGCACGGCGGGGTAGATCCGCATCGGCACCTCGTACGGGTCCTCGCCGGTGATCCGCTCGTACATCTCGAACAGGTTGCCGTACTTGGCCTCGATGGCCTTGCGGCCGAGCCGGTTGATCGCGTCGGCGAAGTCCAGGTAGACGCCGAGGCCGGTCGGGCCGACGCCGCGTCCGGAGTCGCACACGTTCTTCGCGGCGCGGGAGGCGATGTCGCGGGGGACCAGGTTGCCGAAGGACGGGTAGATCCGCTCCAGGTAGTAGTCCCGCTCGTCCTCGGGGATCTCCCGCGGGCTGCGCTGGTCGCCCTTGGCCTTGGGCACCCACACCCGGCCGTCGTTGCGCAGCGACTCGCTCATCAGGGTCAGCTTCGACTGGTGGTCGCCGGAGACCGGGATGCAGGTCGGGTGGATCTGCGTGTAGCAGGGGTTGGCGAAGTACGCGCCCTTGCGGTGCGCCCGCCAGGAGGCGGTGACGTTGCAGCCCTTGGCGTTCGTGGAGAGGTAGAAGACGTTGCCGTAGCCGCCGGAGGCGAGCACGACCGCGTCGGCCATCTCGGTGCTGATCTCGCCGGTGACCATGTCGCGGACCACGATGCCGCGCGCCCGGCCGTCGACGAGGACCAGTTCGAGCATCTCGTGGCGGGCGTTCATCTCCACGTTGCCCAGGCCGATCTGCCGCTCCAGGGCCTGGTACGCGCCGAGCAGCAGCTGCTGGCCCGTCTGGCCCCGGGCGTAGAAGGTGCGCTGCACCTGGGCGCCGCCGAAGGAACGGGTGTCCAGCAGGCCGCCGTACTCGCGGGCGAACGGGACGCCCTGGGCCACGCACTGGTCGATGATGTTGACGGACACCTCGGCCAGCCGGTGCACGTTCGACTCGCGGGAGCGGAAGTCGCCGCCCTTGACCGTGTCGTAGAACAGGCGGTGCACGGAGTCGCCGTCGTTGCGGTAGTTCTTGGCGGCGTTGATGCCGCCCTGCGCGGCGATCGAGTGGGCCCGGCGCGGGCTGTCCTGGTAGCAGTAGGACTTCACCCGGTAGCCCTGCTCGGCCAGCGTGGCGGCGGCGGAGCCGCCGGCCAGGCCGGTGCCGACCACGATCACCGTCATCTTCCGGCGGTTGGCCGGGTTGACCAGCTTCATCTCGAAGCGGTGGCGCTCCCACCGCGTCTCGATCGGGCCGTCCGGGGCCCGGGTGTCGGCGATCGGGTCGCCCTCGGTGTAGAGATCCATGTCAGGCCACCAATCCGGTGATCACGGCGAACGGGACCAGCAGGTAGCCGCCGACGAGCGCGACGGCGAAGACGAGTGCGGCGATCCGGGCCCGGCGCTCGCCCTTGGGCGTCTGCTGGCCGAGGCTGCGGAACGCGCTGAAGGCGCCGTGGCGCAGGTGGAAGCCGAGGGTCACCAGCGCGAGGGTGTAGAAGAGCGTGACGTACCAGCGCTCCGGCGCGAAGTCCGCGACGACGTTGCCGTACGGGTTCGACGGGTCGCCCTGCGGGTTCAGGTGACCCGTGGTCAGGTCCAGGATGTGGTAGATCACGAAGAGCAGGATGATCACACCACCCCAGCGCATCGTGCGGGCCGCGTAGTTCACGTGGATCTTGCGGCGGTGCGCGTACTTCACCGGCCGGGCGGCCCGGGACCGCATCGCGAGCATGGTGGCCGCGCCGATGTGCCCCAGGACGGCCAGGGTGAGCACCGTGCGCTGGATCCACAGGAACCACGTCGTCGGCAGCAGCGGCGTGCCGATGTCGCGCAGCCAGTGCGCGTAGTGGTCGAACGAGGTCTCGCCCGTGAAGATCTTCAGGTTCCCGAGCATGTGCAGGATCAGGAACAGCACAAGGATGATGCCCGTCACCGCCATGACGGCCTTGAGGCCGACGTTCGAGCGGATGGGCGACCGAGTTTTCGTGATTACCACGCGGTCGACGCTAGGAGCACTTCGATCAGGCGTCCAATGCATCGAAATCGCAGTGTTGATAGCCGTAAGCTATGTAGATGCAGCTCCATCAGCTTCGGTACTTCGTAGCGGTCGCCGAAGTACGACATTTCACCCAGGCAGCCGATCTTGTCGGCATAACCCAGCCCTCGTTGAGTAAGCAAATTCACGCCCTGGAGACCGACCTGGGGGCCCCGCTGTTCGAGCGGGTAAGGGGCAACATCACACTCACCGCGGCCGGCGAGGTGCTGCTGCCGCTGGCCAAGCGGATCCTCGCCGACGTGGAGACCGCCACCCGCGAGGTGCAGGAGCTGGTGGGGCTGCGCCGCGGCCGGGTCCGGCTCGGCGCCACGCCCAGCCTGGCCACCTCGCTCGCCCCGCCGGTGCTGCGCCGGTTCCGCGACGCGCACCCCACTGTCGACCTGCGCGTGGAGGAGGGCGGCTCGCAGGATCTCGTCCGGGACCTGCTCCGCGGCGACCTGGACCTCGCCCTGATCATCATGCCGTCGGCCGGCACCGACCCGGGGCTGCGCGCCGACCCGATCCTGCGGGAGAGTCTGGTGGTCGCCTCGGTCGACCCGCTGCCCGGCGCCTCGGCCACCGGGGAACTGCGCATCACCGACCTGCGCGACCAGCCGCTCGTCATGTTCCGCGAGGGCTACGACCTGCGCGACGCCACGCTCCAGGCGTGCCGGGCAGCAGGGTTCGAGCCGACCCTGTCGGTCGACGGCGGGGAGATGGACGCGGTGCTCAGCTTCGTCGAGGCCGGGCTCGGCGTCGCGCTGGTGCCGGGCATCGTGGTGGCCCGCCGCCCCGGCATCCGGGTCACCCGGCTCGTGCCGCCCGGCGTCCGCCGGACCATCGCGGTGGCCCGCCGCCGCGACGTGGTGCCCACCCACGCCGGGCGCGAGCTGCGCCGCATCCTCCTGGAGTACGTCCACGACCTGTCTCTTCTACACATCT
>NZ_RCVK01000285.1:0-19959 GCF_003667485.1 Micromonospora sp. BL1 | reverse complement strand
TATAAGAGACAGGGCGACGGCGGCGGCGGTGGCCGCGGCGGAGGCGGTGAGGAAGGTACGCCGGCTGGACCTCGTGGGTCGACCCTCGGCGGTCTCGTGGTTTCCCATCCCGGCATCCTCGCGCCGATCACGAGGAATGTCCATATAGCCGTCGATGGATGGATCATGGGCACGTTTGTCGCAGGTCTGCCCGGGAACGGCAGCAGGCATGACGAAACCACGGGTGGTGATCGTGGGGGCCGGGTTCGCCGGGTACCACGCGGCCAAGACGTTGCGCCGACTGGCCCGCGACCGGGCCGAGATCGTCCTGCTGAACACGACCGACTACTTTCTCTACCTGCCGCTGCTGCCCGAGGTGGCGGCCGGCGTGGTGGAGCCGACCCGGATCGCGGTGCCGCTCGCCGGCACGCTCGACGGCGTCCGCGTGGTGGTCGGTGAGGCGGACCGGGTCGACCTGCAGAACCGGTGGGTCGGCTACCGCTCGATCGAGGGCGAGCACGGGCAACTCGCGTACGACCGGCTCGTGCTCAGCGTCGGCAGCGTCAACAAGCTGCTGCCGATCCCCGGCGTGACCGAGTACGCCCACGGCTTCCGCGGCCTGCCCGAGGCGCTGTTCCTGCACGACCACGTGGTCCGGCAGGTCGAGCTGGCCGAGCTGACCGAGGACCCGGCCGAGCAGCGGGCCCGCTCCACGTTCGTCGTGGTCGGCGCCGGCTACACCGGCACCGAGGTGGCCGCGCACGGTCAGCTGTTCACCGACCGGCTGATGGCCCAGCGCCCGCACCTGAAGGTCCGGCCGCGCTGGATGCTGCTGGACGTGGCGCCCCGGGTGCTGCCCGAACTGGACCGGCGGATGTCCGTCACCGCCGACCGGGTGCTGCGCAAACGCGGCGTGGACGTGCGGATGGGCACCTCGGTCGCCGAGGCCACCCCGGACGGGGTGATGCTCACCGACGGCGAGTACGTCCCGACGTGCAGCCTCATCTGGTGCGTCGGCGTACGCCCCGACCCGTTCGTGGCCGAACTGGGGCTGCGCACCGAGAAGGGCCGGCTCGTGGTCGACGAGTTCCTCAACGTCCCCGGCTACCCGGAGGTGTTCGCCTGCGGCGACGCCGCCGCCGTGCCCGACCCGACCCGCCCCGGGCAGGTGTGCGCGATGACCGCGCAGCACGCCCAGCGGCAGGGCAAGCTGGCCGCGCACAACATCGCCGCCTCCTACGGGCAGGGCGTGCGCAAGTCGTACAAGCACCACGACCTGGGCTGGGTGGTGGACCTGGGCGGCAAGGACGCGGCGGCGAACCCGCTGAAGGTGCCGCTGGCCGGGCTGCCCGCCAAGGCCGTCACCCGCGGCTACCACCTGCTCGCCATGCCGGGTAACCGGCCCCGGGTCGCGGCGGACTGGGCACTGGACGCGACGCTGCCCCGGCCCGCCGTACAGCTCGGCCTGGTCCCGGCCAACGCGGTGCCGCTGGAGAGCGAGTCCCCGGAGCTGGCCCGCCGCCGCTGAGCGCCCCGCGCGCCCGCCGGCCGGCCCTCACCCACCGGCCGGCGGCCGTTGCGGCGCTCCCGCCGGTTCGCCGTCGGCGGGCTGCGGCAGGGCCTGCCGTCCGGCCGGTGTGAACTCGCGCATCAGCACCTGCACGATGCCGGCCGCCGGGATCGCCAGCAGCGCGCCCACCAGCCCGGCCAGCTCGACCGACAGCAGCACGCTGACCAGCACCGTCAACGGGTTCAGCCGGACCGCGCGGGCCATGATGACCGGTTGCAGCAGATGGTTCTCCACCTGCTGGTAGACCACGAAGAAGACCAGCAGCACGATGCCGGCGGTGGGGGAGTGCAGGAACCCCGCGCCGGTCGCGGCGATCGCACCGAGCGTGGCGCCGACGAGCGGGATCAGGTCGAACACGGCGACCGTCAGCGCGATCACCGCGGCGAACGGCACCCCGAGCAGGAACAGCACGACGAACGTCAGACCACCGCAGATCACGCTGATCAGCAGGTTGCCGCTCAGGTAGCCGGTGACGATCCGGGACGAGTCGCGCCCGATGCGCCGCAGCCGCGCCGCCGGGCCGTCACCGGTGAGCCGCAGCGTGGCGGCCACGATCTTCGGCGCCTCCAGGACCATCAGGTACGCCAGCACCACCACGGTGACCAGGGCGGCGACCGCCTGGACGACGCTGCGGACCACCCCGACCGTCGGGTCACCGAGCCGGGCGCCGAACCGGCGGAGCTGGCCGGGTTCGGCGTACCGGAGCAGGTGGAACCGCTCCAGCAGCCGCCCGAGCGGTCCCTGTCCGGCCTGCGCCTCGCGCACCAGCTCCGGCGCCCGGTCGGCGAACCGGCCCACCTCGTCCACCAGCGGCACCACGATCAGCGCGCCGACGGCGGCGAACAGCGCGAACGCGGCCAGGAACACCAGCAGCGTGGCGAGCGCGCGTCGGCGTACCCGACGTTCCAGCCGGTCCACGAGTGGTTTGAGGGCGACCGCGAAGAACACCGCCACCAGCCCCCACACCAGCACCCGCCGGGTGGCCCAGACCAGCGCCAGTCCGACCACTGTGGCGAGGACCAGACCGATCACGATCAGCGTCCGGCGCGCGGTGGACCGGTCCGAGGCGGCGCTCATCCGGCGCGGCTACCCGCGTCGCCGGTGCGGAAACGCTCAGCCCAGGTCGGCGTCGGTGACCGGGAGGGCGCCGGCGGCGAACGCGTCGAGCGTCGCGGCGTGCAGCACGATCCCGGGCACCGGGTCGGCGGCGACGCGGGTGGCGAGCCGAACCACCGGCAGCCGCCCGGCGGCGGGCGAGGCGGCCAGCACCACGTTGCCGTACCGGCGCCCGCGCAGCATCCGCCGGTCGGCGACCAGGCACACGTCGGCGAAGACCGCGCGCAGCGTGGCCACCTGCGCCCGGGTGTGCGCCAGCGGCGGCAGGTCGGTCAGGTTGATCAGATAGAGGCCGTCCGGGCGCAGCACCCGGGCGGCCTGGGCCGCGAACTCGAGCGCCGCCACGTGCGGCGGCATCCGGGCCGCCCGGTACACGTCGGCCACCACCACGTCGTACGCCCCGGACGGTTCCCCGGCGAGCGCCTCCCGGGCGTCGCCGAGCACCACCACCACCTCCGGCGGCAGCGGTGGCAGCTTCCGCCGGACCAGCTCGACCACGGCCGGATCGCGCTCGACCACCCGCTGCGCCGAGCCGGGCCGGGTGCGCGCGAGCCAGCGGGGCAGCGTGAGCGCGCCGCCGCCGAGGTGCAGCGCGGTCAGCGGCGCGCCGCGCGGGGCGGCCACGTCGATCGCGGCGGCGATCCGCCGCACGTACTCGAAGTGCAGGTACCGGGCGTCGGCCACGTCCACGTACGACTGCTCGACCCCGTCGGCCAGCAGCGTGCGCCCGGACGGGCGGGCCGGGTCCACCACGATCTCCAGGGTCTCGGCGTCGTCGTGATCCACGGCGGGACACGGTACCGCGCGGCCACGGGTGGCTCCGGCCCGCGGGGGACCGGAGCCGTCCCGCCGCCGGCTCAGCCGGCCGCCATCCCGGCGCCGGCCTCGTCGACTGCCGCGTCCACCCGGTGCGCGAGGTCGACGTCCGCCGCCGTCACGCCGTCGACCTGCTGGGTCCGGACCGTCAGCACGGCGTTGTCCGGGTCCGGCCGCCCGATCTGCGGCGACCGTCCGACGTCGGACTTGAGCCGGTCCAGCCGGTCGAGCACCCGGTCCAGGTTGCCGCCGGGCAGCTCGATCGTCCGCACGAGCGACCGCCGGTCACTGGACCAGTAGGGCAGCGTCGCCAGCGCGTCGCGCAGCTCCGCCTCGGTCAGCGGCGCGGTGGCCGAGGACGCGCCCACCAGGCCGCCGCCGAAGTCGGTCGGCCCGAGCAGGTCACGCAACTCGTCGGGTACGCGCAGCGACTCGACCAGATCCGCGTCGGCCGCGGCGAGCGCGGCAAGCGTCGCCTCTGCCTGGTAGCGCGCCTGCTCCGGGGTGAGGCGGCTGTACCGGCCGACCTCGGCCAGGAAGCCGGGCAGGTCGCGGCGGCGTTCCAGGCCGTACACCGGCACCACGTCGTGCAGGGTCAGCGGCACCGCCTCCAACAGCCGCTCCCGTTCCGCCTCGTCCAGCGCCCGGGCCAGGGCCAGCACGGTGCCCTCCGCCGCGACCTTGGCCGTGGTGAAGTCCACCCCGGCGCGCCGGCTCACGTCGTCGACGAGATCCCGGTAGGCCATCGAGACCCCGGGTGACGGCGTCGGGTCCGGCAGCGGGCGCTGCTGCTCCGCGACGGCGACCGGCGGCGGCGCGGGACCACCCCGGGTGGTGTCCGGCTTGTGCCGTCCGGCCGGCGGCGGGCCGGACCGGTCGTGCTGGTCCAGCGAGGTGACCTGCTTGGACGCGCTCAGGCTGGCGCCGGTCTGGCTGGGCCGCAGCCCTCGCTCGCGGGCCTCGCGGGCCAGGGTCCGGCGGCGCTGGTTGTCGCCCTCCATCTGCTTGCGCATCGTCGCACCTCGTTCCTGGTCGGTTGCGCTTGCGCCGACCGCGTTCCCGGCGCTGCCGGGAAGGTAACGGCGGACGGCCCGGCGGACGCTTCATTCGCTGCGGGTGAGGAGCGCTCACCCCGGCGGGCGGCAGGCTCGGACGGACCGGACAACTTCCGACGCACGCGGAAGGGCAGGTCGACATGAAACGGATCGTGGAGATCGTCCCCGCCCGTCCCGGCTGGTACGCCCGTTGGCGGATCGGCCCGGACGACACCCGCTCCTACCCCGTGACCCTCTGGGCCCTGCTGGAGCACCACGACGGCAGCGGACGCGAGGTGGTCGGCGTCGACTGTGTCGGGCAGTGGCCCGGGGCGGACGACGACGACATGAGCGGGGACTTCGTCCGTTATCTGTTCCAGACGCCCGATTCCGGCGCGCCGGAGGACGTCGAGTCTCCGCTCGTGGGACAGTCGCGCGACGAGGCGCCGCACCGGCAGGCCGCGCCCGCCGCCTGAGCCATCCTCCTCGGCCCCCGGCCCCTGGTCCCAGGGTCGGGGGCCACCCCTGTCCGCCGGACGCTCAGCCCGTGTGGCGGGCGCCGCGGGGTCGGTCAGCCCACCTCGCGGGTCTCGCCGGTCAGGTCGCGCGGCGGGGCGGCCAGCAGTTCGGCCAGGCCGGTGCGGTCCAGCAGGTGCTTGATCTGCGGGTTCAGGTTCAGCAGGCGGATCGCCCCGGTGCCGGCCCGGTGGATCACCACGAGCGCGCTCAGGCCGGAGGAGTCGCAGAGGTCCACCCCGGCGAAGTCGAGTTCCAGCTCCTGGTGGCCGTCGCGGCGCAGGTCGGCGACGGCGTCGACGAGTTCCGGCGCGGTGTCGAAGTCCAGCTCCCCGGCCAGCCGCATCCGGGCGGAACCGGCGCCGAGCCGGTCCACCTCGATGGTCAACATCTGGGAGGGCACGCGTCCATGTTCCCAGCCGGGCGCGGCCGGGAAACCCCCGGGGTCACGCGGAAGCGGTCGAACCCGGCACCGGGTGGCCGGCGGCGTCGTCGACCGGCGAGCGGTCGAGCAGGCCGGTGACGCCGGTCAGGTCGAGGATCGTCTCCAGGAAGCGCGGAACCGCGCGCAGCTCGATGACGGTGCCGGCCTGCTGGCCCTCACGCCAGGCGTGCACGATCACGGACAGGCCGGTGCTGTCCATGAACTCCAGGCCGCCGAAGTCGAACACCAGCGTTGCCGGGCATCCGGCGAGCAGCTTGTCGATCTCAGCGCGCAGCGGGGCGGCCGTGGCGTACGCCAGGTCGCCGCCGACGACGACCACCGGGACGGCCGGGTCGGATCGATCCACGGAGATGCTCAGCGGGCTCGCCTCGGGCCTTCTCCGTTGAGGAACCACGTCACGCCTTTCCGCGGGGCTGCCGGCCGGGACCGGGTTGACAGGATCGTAACAACAGCGGCAGCACCTCGCTGGACGCGCGAGCGGGCCGGCAGCGCCGTGAGGTGGCGCTCCCGGCACACCGGCGTAGGGTGGGCGGTGAGACGTGACCACAGGCGCCGGGTCCGGCGCCCCCGGGTGTCGACGAGGAGAGTGGGGCTCAGCTGGTGACTGCTGCCGACGTCAGGGGTGCCGACCCGGGCGACGGACGGATCTCCACGCCGAGTGCCGCACGGGCCCGGGCATGGTCCGCCGCCGCGCCGGCGCCGTCCGCCCTGCCGCCGCTGGCAGCCGACCGCGACCGCACCGTCCCGAACTGGTCCGAGGTGGTCGAGCACTTCCGCGAGGGCCTGGTCGTCTGCGACGGCGACGGTGTCGTCCGGCACGTGAGCCCGGTCGCGGAGCGGCTGATCCCCGAGGCGACGCCCGGGGAGCTGCTGGCCGCCGCCGGGCCGGCCCCGCTGCGCGGCGACGGCCCGGCCGAGTTCACCCACCACGGGCGGCGGCTGCGGGTACGCCCGGTCGCGTTGTCCCACCGCCGGCGCTGCTGGTACGTCGACGACGTCACCGAGAGCGTCAGCCGGGCCGACGCGCTGCTGGCCGAGCGGGCCCGTTCGGCGTTCCTCGCCGTGGTCGGCGAGAAGCTCGGCAACCCGTTGCACCCGGACCGGGCCGCCGCCGCGGTGGTGCGTCTGGCGGTGCCCACGGCGGCCGACGTGGCGGTCCTGGTGCTCGCCCCGCGCTCCGGGCGCGCCCGCTGGTGGCGGGCGGTACGCGCGGACGACCGCTCGCCGGTCGTGGACAGCGGGGTGCTGCCCGCCCCGGCGCTCCCGGCGGCCATCGAGGCCGGCCTGTCCGGCGCCGAGCCGCACGAGCTGGACTGGCTGGTCGAGCAGGCCGCCGAGGCGGGCTGGCTGCCCGGACTGGACGCCTCCGGCGCCACCGCGCGGGTGGTGCCGCTGCCCGGCCGGGAGGCACCGGCCGGGGCGCTGCTGGTGGTCCGGCGCGCCGACCGCTGGTACGACGAGGCCGACGTGGACCTGGTCCGCGCGTTCGCGGCCCGGGCCGGCGCGGCGCTGACCACCGCCATGCTCTACCGCGACCAGGCGGAGGTCGCCGACACGTTGCAGGCGAGCCTGCTGCCGGTCGAGCCGGCCCCCGCGGCGGGGGTGCAGTGGGGCACCGCGTACCGGCCGGCGCAGGCCGGGCTGCGCATCGGCGGCGACTTCTACGGCTCGCACCGGCTCGCCGACGGCGGCTCGGTGTTCTTCCTCGGTGACGTGTCGGGCAAGGGCGTGGAGGCGGCCGTGTTCACCGGCCAGCTGCGTCAGTGCCTGCAGGCGCTGCACCGGGTCGAGACCCAGCCGGGGCGGCTGCTGAAGCTGCTCAACGACGCGCTGCTGGAGACCACGCAGGCGCACGGGCAGGGCCGGTTCGCCACCATGGTGCTCGGCGTGGCGCGACCGGACCGCGACGGCGGCCTGACGCTGACCCTGGCCGGCGGTGGGCACCTGCCGCCGCTGGTGCTGCGGGAGTCCGGCGAGGTCGAGGTGGTGCCGCTGCGCGGCATGCTGATCGGCGTGGTGCCCGATCCCCGCATCGGCGAGGTGACGGTGCAGCTGGCGCCGGGGGAGACCTGCCTGTTCTACAGCGACGGGGTGACCGAGGCGCGCGGCGGGCGGCGCGGCGACGAGCAGTTCGGCGCCGAGCGGCTGCTCAACGCGGTGACCGGCTGCCACCGGATGCCCGCGCCCGCGCTCGCCGAGCGGGTCGAGCAGGTGACCTGCGACTGGCTCGCGCACGGCGACCACGACGACATCGCGGTGCTCGCGTTGCGGGCCACCGGCCCGGCCGGGCGGGCGCCGCGGCACCTGCACGCCGTGCCGGACCTGGCCGGGACCGAACGAACGAGGGAGTTGCCCGCGTGACCGTGCCGACCGTCGGGGCCGACCCGGGCCACGCCTTCGCCAGCTATCTGGAGTGCCTGGCCGACGCCGACGAGTCCGCCGCCGTGGCGGTGGCGCGCGGGCTGCTGGAGGCGGGCGTGCCGGCCGAGCGGGTGCTGCTGGACCTGGTCGCCCCGGCCCAGGCCGAGGTGGGCGAACGCTGGGCCCGCAACGAGTGGAGCGTCGCCCAGGAGCACGCCGCCACCCACATCAGCGAGCGGGTGGTGGCCGCGGTGGCCGCGTACGCCGATCCCCGCCCGACCCGCGGGCGGATCGTGATGGCCTGCATGGACGGCGAGTGGCACGCGTTGCCGGCCCGGCTGGTGGCCGAGGTGCTTCGGCTGCGCGGCTGGCAGGTCGTCTTCCTCGGCGCCAGCGTCCCGGCCGCGCACCTGGTGTCCTACCTGCACCGCTACGACGCGGAGGCGGTGGCGCTCGCGTGTGCCCTGCCGATGCGCCTGCCGCACGCCCACCGGATGGTGGAGGCGTGCCGCCGCTCCGACGTGCCGGTGGTGGTCGGTGGCCGGGGTTTCGGCGACGACGGCCGCTGGGCCCGCGTGCTCGGTGTGCCGTGGGCGCCCGACGCGCCGGCCGCGGCGGACCTGGTGGCCGACGAGCGGGCGCTGCGCGAGGCGCCGCCGGCGCGGCTGGACCACCTGGCCGACGACGAGTACGCCAGCCTGGTCAAGCGGCGCGGCGAACTGATCGACAGCGCCCTGGCCGACCTGCGGGAGCGGGTGCCGTCGACGGCCGACTACACCCCCGCGCAGCTCGACTCCACGATCAGCGACCTCGGCTACATCGTGGACTTCCTGGCCGCCGCGCTCTACGTGGACGACGCGACGCTGTTCACCGCGTTCGTCGAGTGGCTGGTGGAGATCCTGGTCAGCCGCGGGGTGCCGGCGGGCGCGGTGGGGCTGACTCTGGAGCACTATGGACAGCAGCTGCGCGACTTCCCGCGCGCGGCCGCCTTCCTCGACCGGGGCCGCGCACTGGTGGGCGGGCTGTCGGCGGCGGGCCGCTGACGGGCGCCGGGGCGGCCGTCCCATATACTTGCACCACTGCAAGGGTTTTCCGTGGTGGGAGCGAGGGGGGCCACTGTGACGTTCACCGTCACGTACGCCCAGCGGGACGGGAGCGGCGTCTGCCTCCGGCTGGCCGGCGAGCTCGACCTCGCCACGGCCGGAGAGTTGAACTCGACGATCGACCGGCTGGTCGCCGAGGGGCACCGCGAGCTGCTGCTCGATCTCACCGAACTGACGTTCTGCGACTCCACCGGCATCGCGGCCTTCGTCCGCGGCGACAATCTCGTCGCCGCCGACGGCGGCTGGCTGCGGCTCACCGGGGCGACCGGCCGGGTGGACCGGGTGCTCCAGGTGACCGGGCTGGCCGACGTGCTCCACCACGGCCGCGACACCGCCGACCCGACCGCGCCGGCCGCCTCCTGATCCGGTACATTTCCCCGCCAGCAGCCGGCCGTGCGGCCGGACGCCCTCCTCACCACGAAGCAGGTAAACCGATGGGTCAGACCAGTCCCAGCCCCGTTCGCATCCTGGTGGTGGACGACGACCCGGGCGACGTCCTGATGATCGAGGAGGCGCTCGCCGACTCGGACGTCGACAAGGTCATCGACGTGGTCGCCGACGGCCAGGAGGCGATGGAGTTCCTCCGCCGCGAGGGCCGGCACACCGAGGCGCAGCGCCCGGACGTGATCCTGCTCGACCTGAACATGCCCCGGATGGACGGGCGGCAGGTGCTCGGCGAGGTCAAGGGTGACGAGAGCCTGCGGACCATCCCGATCGTCGTGCTGACCACCTCCAACGCCGACACCGACGTGGTCAGCAGCTACACCCTGCAGGCCAACGCGTACGTGACGAAGCCGATCGACCTGGACGACTTCAACGACGTGGTGCGCCGGATCGACGAGTTCTTCGGACGGGTGGTCGTGCTCCCGAAGCACCAGTAGGGGCGGGAAGTCCGGGCCACCGCATCCTGAACATTTTGTGGGAACGGCCGCGCCCGGGAGCGCTTGCACCGCAGGATCGGCAGGTGGGGACGCACACCGGCTGCCTGGGGGGCGACGCATGAGGTTCTCGGTGGTGGAGACCGGCTACGACAGACGTCAGGTCGACGCCTGCCTGGACGAGCTGAGCCTGCGGCTGGGGCGGCTGGCGGCGCGTGCGGAGGGCGCCGCGGGGGCCGGCCGGGAGTGGGACCAGATCCGGTCGGACGCCCTGCACCTGTGCGACTTCCTGCATCGCCGTACCGCCCCGGTCGAGGGGGGCCAGTCCCGCCCGTCGGCCGCCGAACGGGAGGCCGCGGAGCTGTTGGCGCAGGCCCGCGCCGAGCTGGAGGCCGCGCGCGAGGAGGCCCGCCGGTTGCGGGAGGAGGCGTACGCCGAGGCGGTGCGGGCGCGCCGCGAGTTCGAGGCGGCCCTGCTGGCTCGCCGGCGCCGGGAGTCGCGGGTCGACGAGATCCTGGCCGGGGCACGGGGCGAGCGGGTCGCGGTGGACACGCCCACGGCCGCGGCGAGCGTGCGGCCCGGTGGTGCCGGGCGCAGCGCCGCCTGATTCGCGCCGGGTCAGACCAGCGCCGCCACCACGGTCGTGGCGCGCCTCTCGTGCCGGGCGTACGCGTCGGGGTAGGCGGACACCTGCACCGCCTGGGCTGCGGCGGTGACGCTCATGTCCTCCCAGCCCGGCACCTCGCGCAGCGCGGCGTAGAAGGCGCGGGCCGCGTACGCCGGCCGCATGAGCTGGGCGACAGTGCCCCAGCCGCTGCTGGGGCGCTGCTGGAACAGCCCGACCGAGTCGTGGTCGGAGCCGCTGCCCTGGTGCGGGTGGTCGAAGGACTCCGGCAGCACGTCGCTGGCCAGGTTGTAGAGATTGCTCTCCTGCATGGCGGTGGCCACTGCGACGACGAGGGCCCGGCGGGGCATCTGCATCTCCCGGCCCACGTCGACGATGGCCTTGGCGTTGTCCATCTGCCGCTGGTCCAGGCCGGCGACCGGCCGGGGGCGCTTGGGCGGTGCTGGCTTGCGCGGCGGCTTCTTCGTCGCCGGGGTGGCGCTGGGTGTGGGAGCCGGCGGCGGCAGGGCCGCGGCGGCCGGTGGCGCGATCCGGGTGAAGTCGCGGGAGGCGCGCTGGTCGGCGGCGGCCCGGTCGGCGACAGCCTCGCGTACTTCCAGGTGCGCCGGGCCGGTCTCGCCGACGCCTGCTACGCCGATCAGGCCGAGGCAGCAGGTGACGCCGGCGGCCACCGCGATCCGGCCGGGTACGGACCGGGCCGGTCCGCGCCGTGGCGGTTCCGGGGCGCGGTGACGTCCCACTCTCCGTTCGGCTGATGCCGGGTCAATCGTTCGGCGAACCGGGCGGTTGGCGGGCAGCGGCTGATGATCGGGGTGGTCGGGGTGCACCCGCCGAGGCTAGAAAGCTTCCGGCCCTTTGCCATCGGGGTGATTGGTGGCATGCGCCACAATCTGCCGGATTCGCGGGCCGCATTCGGGGTGGCAGATCATGAAAACCGCCAACCTCGCGTACCCGGAACAATCCCTATGTCGGTTTCGACGTGGTGAAACGGACGTCCGGGAGAGCCGGCTGCGGCGGACGCCTAGCTCCTCCGTTCGGCCGAGGGTGCCCTGGTCGGGCGGCCCTCGCCCGGCGGCGGTCCGCCGACGGCCGGGATCGACCGACCGCGATCCGGCGGCTCCGGCGCCGGGGTTGTGGATCATGGCGAGGCCGCCGCGCGACGACCGGGGCGCTCGATACGATTCCGACGGTGACGGAGCGGAAGGTCGACGAGCGCCCGCCCGGCCCCCGCAGCCGGCGCGGCACGATCCTCGTCATCTGCGCCGTGCTGCTCGCACTGCTGCTGGCCGGGCACCGGGCGGTGCCGAACGTCAACGGCCTGGGCAGCCTGGTGGACAGCGTCACCCCGCTGCTCGGGATCGCCGTACCGCTGCTCGCGCTCGCGGCGCTGCTGCGCCGCTCCCGGCCGGCGTTGCTGGCGGTGCTGCTGCCGGCCCTGGTCTGGGCCGGGCTCTACGGCCGCGCGTGGCTGCCCCCGGCCGCCGGCGCGGACGGCGCCGCGGTGCGGGTGGTCAGCCAGAACCTGCGCGTGGGCAACCCCGACCCGGCCGCCACCGCCGGCGCGCTCACCGGCGACGCCCCGGACCTGATCGGGCTCCAGGAGGTCGCCGACGGCGACCGGGTGGCGCCCGTGCTGGCCGAGCGCTACCCGCACCGGGCGGTGGTGTCGACTGTCGCGCTGTGGAGCCGGTGGCCGATCCGCGAGGCGCACGGCGTCGACACCGGGCTGGGCTGGGACCGCGCGCTGCGGGCCGTGGTCGCCGCGCCCCGGGGCGACCTGACCGTGTACGTGGTCCACCTCGGCTCCGCGCGGGCCGGGCACACCGCCACCCGGGACCAGACCGTCGCCGCGCTCGCCGACGCCGTGCGCGCCGACCCGGCCGACCGGCTGGTGGTGCTCGGCGACCTGAACACCGCAACCACCGACCGGGTCTTCGACCCGCTGACCCGGCTGCTCGGCGACGCCCAGGCCGAGGCCGGGCAGGGATTCGGGTTCACCTGGCCGGCGGAACTGCCGGTCACCCGCCCCGACCACGTCCTCTACCGGGGACTGACGCCGACCACCGCCGGGGTGCTGCGCACCCCGGACAGCGACCACCGGGCGGTGACCGCCGGTTTCCGCTGGTGAACGCTCAGTGCCGGCCGTTCTCCGCCGGGGTCACCGTGAGCCGGTGCCGGCTCGGGTCGCCGCTGGAGAACGGCCAGAGCCGGTCGGCGTACGCGACCAGATCGGCCAACTGGTCCCGGGTCAGCCCCGCCGAGGAGATCTCGGCGTGCACGTCGGCCCGGTAGCGGCCGTCGTCGTCGCGGCCCAGCTTCGCCTCGGCGGTCACCTGCACGGTGTGCGCCTCGTCGGTGATCTCCCCGGCCGCCTCCACCGCCGCGTGGTGCAGGCAGGAGGCGAACGCCGCGGCCAGGAGCTGCTCCGGCGTCAGGCCGGTGCAGTGCGGCGCCAGCGGGGACGCCAGGGCGGAGGAGAGCCCGCCGTCGTCGGTGCGTACGTGACCGCCCGCCGCGGTCGCCGTGGCCGTCTCGGCCAGCCAGGAACTCGGATCCGGCATCGCGTTCCTCCCGTCACTCACCGGACCGCGTTCCCGGACCCCGAGCGGCGAAACCGCGCCCGGGCAGGCAGTAGGAGCGCTCAGCCGACCCGGCCGCTGGGCGCGGCGTCCACGGCCATCGCCTCGGTGGCCTCGGCGGCGGCCCGGCTGGTCCACGGCGACACCTGCGGCGCGCGCTGCCGGGGCAGCACCGCGGTCATCGGCACGTAGACCCGGGCGTCCACGGCCTCGGCCAGCAGCAACGCGGCCATCGGGCTGGTCGGCCGGGCGGACGGGTCGGCGTCGAGGCAGCGGCGGCACAGCTCAGCCACCTCGTCCGGCAGGCCGGGAACCTCGGGCAGCGGTCGGGGCGGCCGGCGGCGGCGCGACCCGAGCAGCTGGGTGGTGCTGCCCGCCTCGTACGGCAGCTCGCCGGTGAGGCAGTAGTACAGCAGCACGCCGAGGGCGTACATGTCGGCGGCCGGGGTGGCGGGCTGCCGGTCGAGCTGTTCCGGCGCCAGGTACGCCGGGGTGCCCACCACGACGCCGTCCGGAGTGCGGTCCGGTGCGCCGGCCGGGGTGGCGATGCCGAAGTCGAGCACCTTCACCCCGCACGGGGTGAGGATCACGTTCGCGGGCTTCACGTCCCGGTGCACGATGCCGTGCGCGTGCGCGGCGGCGAGCGCGGCGCACACCTCGGCGCAGACCCGCACCGCGATCCGCCAGTCCAGCGGCCCGCTGCGCAGGTGCGCGGCGAGCGTCTCGCCCTCGGCCAGCTCCATCACGATGTACGGCACCGGCCGCCCGTCCGGCAGCGTCGCGGTGCCGAAGTCGTGCACGCTCGCCACGTTCGGGTGCACCAGCCGAGCCGCCGAACGCGCCTCGTCCCGGATGCGTTCGACCGAGCCGGCGTCGCCGTCCAGCGCGGGCGAGATGAGCTTCACCGCGACGGTCCGGTCCAGCACGCGGTCGTGCGCGCGCCACACCTCCGACATGCCACCCAGGCCGGCCCGCTGTTCGAGCTCGTACCGCCCGCCCAGCGTCCTCATCGCCCACTCCTCGCCTCGTCCGGTGCCCTCCGGTCCCGCTACCCGGCCCCGGAGCTGTGCAAACCGCCGAGGGTACGCACCCCGGCGGGGTAGCTTCGCGGCGAGGGCGTCGACGGACGGAGGGCAGCGGTGGCCGTGGTGCGCGTACGGTTCGTCGGCGGACCGGCCGACGAGCTGACCCGGGAGCTGCCCGCCGGGCCGGACGGCGTGCCGCCGGCGCGGTGGGTGCTGCGTCATCCGGAGGAGCCGGCCGAGGGGGTGGCCGACCACCTCTACGAGCGAGACGACCACGCGTCACCCGGTGGCTGGACGATGCGGTACGTGCACACGTTCCCGTTCGGCGCGACCGAGTGAGACTCCGCAGCGGCCGGGCGCGAGGCGTCAGGCCGGCCGGACGCCGGTGGTGCCGAGGATGACCGAGGCGACCAGCTCGGGGTCGTCGTGCATCGGCACGTGCCCGCAACCGGGCAGGTCCAGGTGCCGGGCGCCGGGCAGCCGGGTACGCGCCAGCGCCGCCTGCCGGTACGGCAGGATCCGGTCCCGCGTACCCCACGCGACGGTCACCGGCACCGTCGGCGCGCCCGCGTAGGCGTACCCCCGGCCGGCGCGGGCGACGGCGCGGAACGCCCGGGCCTGGCGCAGCGCGCGGGCGTCGGCGAGCGCGTCGTCGAGGGCCATCCGGTTGGGCCGGGCCAGGATCATGCCCATCGCCAGCATCCGCAGCGCGGGCGCGGCGAACAGGCGGCGCAGCACCGGTTCGGGCAGCCGGGCCGCGTTGCGGTGCAGGGAGAGCACGGTCAGCGCCCAGCGCAGCTCGCGCGCGGTGCAGAACCCGGCCGGCGACAGCGCGGTGGCCGAGGAGACGGCGCCGAGCGCGGCCAGTTCCAGCGCGATCGCGCCGCCGAGACTGTTGCCCGCGACGTGCGGGCGGTCCAGACCGAACGCGTCGAACAGCTCGACCATGGCCGCGGTCAGCCCGGGCATGTCGGCGGGCAGCCCGGCCGCGGGCACCGGGGAGCGGCCGAAGCCCGGCAGGTCGACGGCGATCACGTCGTGCGCCTCGGCGAGGCGGTCCATCAACGGCCGCCAGGCGGCCCAGTGGTGACCGATGCCGTGCAGCAGCACCAGCGTGGGCCCGGTGCCCCGCCGCTCGTAGACGACCTCCACCGGCGCGCTCACGGCCGCCCCTGCGGCGTGCTGGCGCCGAAGCCCCGGCCCAGCGCCCGGGACTGCTCCTCGATCAGCGGCACGGTGGCCCGGGCGGTGCGGCCCACCAGCCGGTCGGCCAGCGGGCTGACCAGCGCCGACCGCACCGCCTGGACGCCGGCCACGGCGCGTGGCACGTACACCCGGCGGCTGCGGCGCTCGATCGCCCGGACGAACGCCTCGGCGCACTCGGTCACCGTGGTGGTGCGCCGCAGCGGCCAGGGCAGCTTCGCCAGCGCGGTCTCGAAGGCCGGCAGGTCGGCGCGCGCCTCGCGGACCAGATCCGTGTCCACCCACGACGGATGGGCGGTGCCCACCGCCACGCCCCGGTGGGCCAGCTCCAGCCGGACCGCGTTGCCGAACTGCTCGACGCCGGCCTTGGAGGCGCAGTAGGCGGCCATGCCGGGCAGTGCGGCGAACGCCGCGGCCGAGGAGACGATCAGCAGGTAGCCACCCCGGTCGACGAGCGCGGGCACGGTCGCCGCCGCGGTGCGCATCACCCCGATCAGGTTGACCTCGACCGTACGCACCAGCGCCTCGACGTCGCCGACGGCGATCGTGCCGCGGTTGGCCACCCCGGCGTTCGCCACCACCGCGTCGATCCCGCCCAGCGTCGCCAGTGTCCCGTCCACCGCCGACGCGAGGGCGTTCTGGTCGGTGACGTCGGCGGCGAACCAGGCGTGCCCCGGGCCCAGCTCGGCGGCGAGCGCGGCGAGCCGGTCGGGTTCCAGCCCGACGAGGGACAACCGGGCGCCGCGGGCCGCGGCGAGGCGGGCGGTGTGCTCGCCGATGCCCCGGGCCGCGCCGGTCACCAGCACCACCTTGCCGGCCAACCGGCCGGAAACACGACCATCGATGGACATGCCGGGAAGTTACCACCGGGTAGCCCCGGTGCGGAAGACCCGGCCGCACCTGCCCGGATCGCCGCCGAACGGCGCGCACAGCTGGTACACAGGATCGGGACAGCCCGGCGACAGCGGGTCCGCCCACGATGGGGGCATGGTCATGAACGCGCAGTCCGCGCAGGGTCGCATCGAGCTGCGCCGACCGGACGGCGAACCGGTGCGGGTGCTCGTCGTCGACGACGAGCCGACGCTCACCGACCTGCTCTCGATGGCCCTGCGGTACGAGGGCTGGCAGGTCGCCACCGCCGGCAGCGGCATGGCGGCGGTCACCACCGCCCGCCAGTTCCGCCCGGACGCCGTGGTGCTCGACGTGATGCTGCCCGACCTGGACGGCTTCCAGGTGCTGCGCCGCCTGCGCGAGCAGTTCCCGAGCGTGCCGGTGCTCTTCCTCACCGCCCGCGACGCGGTGGAGGAACGCGTCGCCGGGCTCACCGTCGGCGGCGACGACTACGTCACCAAGCCGTTCAGCCTGGAGGAGGTGATCGCCCGGCTGCGCGCGCTGCTGCGCCGCTCCGGCTTCGCGGTCGCCGCCCGCCAGGAGGCGGTGCTCACCGTCGGCGACCTCACCCTCGACGAGGACAGCCACGAGGTACGCCGCGGCGACGACCTGATCACGCTCACCGCCACCGAGTTCGAGCTGCTGCGCTACCTCATGCGCAACCCGCGCCGGGTGCTCAGCAAGGCGCAGATCCTCGACCGGGTGTGGAACTACGACTTCGGCGGCCAGGCCAACGTGGTCGAGCTGTACATCTCGTACCTGCGCAAGAAGATCGACGCGGGCCGCGCGCCCATGATCCACACGCTGCGCGGGGCGGGCTATGTCCTCAAGCCCGCCGAGTGACAGGCGCGGCCGGCTGCGCCGCCGCCTCGCCGGGTGGTCGCTGCGCCGCCGCCTGGTGCTCGCCGTCGTGGCCCTGCTCGCGCTGGTCAGCATCGGCATCGGCGGCCTGACCACAGTCGCGCTGCGGCACTTCCTGGTCGACCAGATCGACAACCAGCTCACCTTCGGCGACCGGCGGCCCGCCGACTTCGAACGCTGGGCCCGCCGCGGCGTCGACCCGCCGCGCCCCGACCAGCGGCCCACCCCGCCGGACGCCGACGAGGTGGCGCCGGACCCTCCGGGCGGCTTCCCGCCCGGCTCGATCGCGGTCCGGGTGCCCGCCGCCGCCGAACCCGTCGGCCGGGTCCGGTCCGAGAGCGGCGGCAGCGAGGAGGTGCCCGCCGCCGACCTGACCGCGCTGGCCCGCGTACCCGTCGGCGACCGCCCGCACACAGTCGTCGTCGGCGACCGGGGGAGCTACCGCGCGATCGCGCTGCCGTCGCCGCGCGGCGACGGTGACGTCCTGGTCCTCGCGATCCCGCTGGCCCAGGTCGACGACACAGTCATGTGGATGCTCGTCGCGCAGGCCGGGGTGATCGGCGCCGGACTGGTCATCGCCGGCGCCCTCGGCATGCTCATCGTCCGGGTCACGCTGCGACCGCTCAACCGCGTCGCCGCCACCGCCGCCCGGGTCACCGAACTGCCGCTGGACCGCGGCGAGGTCGCCCTGTCCGTGCGGGTACCGGCCGCCGACACCGACCCCCGCACCGAGGTCGGGCAGGTCGGCGGCGCGCTCAACCGGATGCTCGGCCACGTCGCCGCCGCGCTCGCCGCCCGGCAGGCCAGCGAGACGCGGGTACGCCAGTTCGTCGCCGACGCCAGCCACGAACTGCGCACCCCCCTCGCCGCCATCCGCGGGTACGCCGAGGTGGCCCGCCGAGGCCGCCAGGAGGTGCCGCCCGACGTGGCGCACGCGCTGCGCCGTGTCGAGTCGGAGAGCACCCGGATGACGAGTCTCGTCGACGACCTGCTGCTGCTGGCCCGGCTGGACTCCGGCCGCCCGCTCGCCGCCGAGCCGGTCGACCTGACCGCCACGGCGGTCAACGCGGTCAGCGACGCGCACGTCGCCGGGCCCGGCCACCGCTGGCAGCTCGACCTGCCCGACGAACCGCTCACCGTCACCGGCGACGCCCACCGGCTGCACCAGGTGCTGGCGAACCTGCTGGCGAACGCGCGCGTGCACACCCCGGCCGGCACCACCGTCACCGTCCGGCTCGCGCCCGCGCCCGGCGGCGTCGAACTCCGCGTCACCGACGACGGGCCGGGCATCCCGGAGCAGTTGCAGCCGGAGGTCTTCGAGCGGTTCGCGCGCGGCGACACCTCCCGCTCCCGCGCGCAGGGCAGCACCGGCCTGGGCCTGGCCATCGTCGCCGCCGTGGTGGAGGCTCACCACGGCCGGGTCGACGTGGTCAGCCGGCCCGGCCACACCGCGTTCACGGTCTGGCTGCCGGGATACACAGCCGACGCATAGGCCGTTCACGGGAGCGGGCCAGCGGGCCCGCCGAGTCTTGCCGGCATGAACCGAACCGACAGCCTGCCGACCGTGCCCACGGCCGCGCCACCCGGCACCGAGCCGGCCCCCGCGCCCGTACCCCCGCAGACCCGCACCGGCCGCGAACCGCGCTGGGCCCGGCCGGCCCTGCTCGGCCTGCTGGTCGTGACCGCGCTGCTCTACCTGTGGGGTCTGGGCGCCTCCGGCTGGGCCAACGCGTTCTACTCGGCCGCCGTGCAGGCCGGGTCGCAGAGCTGGACGGCGTTCTTCTACGGCTCGTCCGACGCGGCCAACTCGATCACCGTGGACAAGACCCCGGCGTCGCTGTGGCTGATGGCGCTCTCGGTGCGGATCTTCGGCCTGAGCGGCTGGTCGATCCTCCTGCCGCAGGCGCTGCTCGGCGTCGCCTCGGTCGGCGTGCTGTACGCGACGGTCCGCCGCTGGTACGGCCCGGCCGCCGGACTGCTCGCCGGCGCGGTGCTCGCGCTCACCCCGGTGGCGACGCTGATGTTCCGGTTCAACAACCCGGACGCGCTGCTGGTGTTCCTGCTCGTCGCCGCCGCGTACGCCACGGTGCGCGCGGTCGAGACGGCCAGTACCCGGTGGATCGCGCTGACCGGCGTGCTCGTCGGCCTCGGCTTCCTCACCAAGATGCTCCAGGCGTTCCTGGTGATCCCGGTCTTCGCCGGGGTCTACCTGCTGGCCGCGCCGACCGGCCTCGGACGGCGGATCCGCCAGCTCCTGCTCGCCGGGCTGGCCGTGGTCGTCTCCGCCGGCTGGTGGGTGGCGATCGTCGAGCTGGTGCCGGCGAGCGCCCGCCCGTACATCGGCGGCTCGCAGAACAACAGCATCCTGGAGCTGACGCTCGGCTACAACGGCCTGGGCCGCATCACCGGCGACGAGGTGGGCAGCGTCGGCGGCGGCGGTGGCGGCCGGCCCGGTGGGGGAGGCGGCGGACCGTTCTCCGGCCGGACCGGGCTGCTGCGGATGTTCGACACCGAGGTCGGCGGGCAGATCTCCTGGCTGCTGCCCGCCGCGCTGATCCTGCTGGTGGCGGGGCTGTGGCTGGCCGGGCGGGCGCCGCGTACCGACCGCACCCGGGCCGGTCTGCTGCTGTGGGGCGGCTGGCTGCTGGTCACCGGCCTGATCTTCAGCTTCATGTCCGGGATCTTCCACGCGTACTACACGGTCGCCCTGGCCCCGGCGGTCGGCGCGCTGGTCGGCATCGGGACCACCCTGTTGTGGCGCGCCCGCTCCGCGGCGGTCCGGTGGCGCCGGCTGGCCGCCACGCTGGTCCTGGCCGGCACGCTGGCGGTCACCGCCTGGTGGTCCTGGCACCTGCTCGGCCGCACCCCCGACTGGCACCCCTGGCTGCGCACCACGGTGCTGGCCCTGGGCCTGACCACAGCCGCCCTCCTGGCCACCGCAGCGTTCCTCGCCCGCC
>NZ_RCVK01000246.1:0-20089 GCF_003667485.1 Micromonospora sp. BL1 | reverse complement strand
GTGCGGCACGGTCCGGAGGAGTTGCTGACCGGGCAGCAGCTGCACATCGCCCGGCTGGTCGCGGAGGGGGCGACCAACCGGGAGATCGCCACCCGGATGTGCCTGTCCACGCGGACCGTCGACCACCACCTGCGCAACGTCTTCCACCGGCTCGGTGTGCGCTCGCGTACCGAACTGGCCCGCCTGCTGTCCTGACCGGGCGGGCCGGTTCGGTACGCGTCGTGTCGCGGCGGTCGTCGGGCCGGCCACGCGCGGGCTGTGCCGAGCCCCGGCGGCGAGTCGGGCCGGGCCGTGGGGGGAGCGGGGTCCGGCCGCGACGCCGTCAGCGCAGCGCGGCCACCGCGGCGTCCCCGCCGCCGCGCCAGAGCACGCCGGCCTCGGCGAAGCCGGCCGCGCGCAGCGCGTCCAGGTGCCACGCCGCGGGCGGGCTCCACTCCGGGCTGTGCCCGGTCGGGTAGATCTGCCGCCGCTTCTCCACGAGCGGGCCGAGCACCGGGTCGTCGGCCGCCTGCGCCCACCAGTCCGGCCAGGACAGCGCCGCGCCGGCACGGTGCCGGGCGTCCCGGCGCGCCCGCGCGCGCTCGCCGAGCCGTGCGGTGAGCGTCGGCATCGCGTCGTCGGGCATGTGGTCGGCGTTGACGAACACGCCGCCGGGGCGCAACACGTCGCGGATCTCGCGGTAGAGCTCGGCCAGGCGCGGACCGTCCACCCAGTGCAGCGCGGTGGCGGTGAGTACCGCGTCGTAGGCGCGGTGCGGCAGCGTGGCGGCCCAGTCGGACCGGTTGAGGTCGGCGGTCACCACAGCGGCCCGCCCGGCCAGCGCCGCCTCGGCGAGGGTGAGCAGCACCGGGTCGAGGTCGAGCACCGTCACCTCGGCGTCGGGCCGGCGGGCCAGCGTCCGCAGGCTGATCGAGCCGGTGCCGCCGGCCAGGTCGAGCACCCGTGGCGGCCGGTCGCCGGTGACCGCCTCGACGGCGTCGAGCATCGCGTCGAAGCGGTGCTCCCGGTCCGGCATGAACGTCTCCTGCTGCCGGTCCCAGCTCTCCTGCCAGGCGCGCACATCCAAGTCGTAAGGAGTCATGCCGCTCACGATAGTTACCGGCAGGCGACCCTGTCGAGGCTTGTTGCCAAAGTCTTGCAATAAGCGACGGGCGTCCCGGCGGCGTCACCGGGACCGGACGTGCGGCGGGTCGACGGTGACGAGCGGGTGACGCGCGCTGCGACAGGGTCGCGGCACGACGACGGCACCGTTCGAGGGGGCTGCATGATCAGGACGATGCTCCGGCTGCGCGCGCGCACCGGCTGCGAGCCCGCGGTCGGGCCGGCCTTCGAGACGGTCGCCGGGCAGGTCGGCGCGCTGGCCGGCAACCTGCGGCACGAGCTGCTGCGCGACGCCCTCGATCCGCGCGGCTTCGTCGTCGTCACCGAGTGGACCGACGAGGCGGCGCTGCGCGCGTACCGGCGCGGGCCGGTGGCGGCCCGCCTGGCCGGCCTGCTCCGGCCGCTGACCGAGCCGGCGGACGGCCCCGAGTACCCGCTGATGCGCGAGACCGGGGACGGAACGGGCCCGGTCTACGTGGACGTCGAGCTCACCGTGCCGCTCGACCGGCTCGCCGAGTTCCACCGGGGCTACCCCGAGGTGGTCCGGCGGATGGCCGCGATACCCGGCTACCGCCGCGAACAGCTGCTGCGCGAACCCGGCTCGGACATCCACCACATCTTCGCCGAGTGGGACGGCGCCGCGCCGTTCCTCGCCTGGATCGGTGACCCGGCCCACGCCTCGGCGCAGGCCGGACCGATCGCACCGTTCCTTCTCGACATCCGGCGCCGGCTGTTCCACGTCGTGCCCGACGCGGACGACCGCCGACACCCCACCACGGGCTGGGAGGCCGACGTGCACAGGACAACAGACGTACTCGTCGTCGGGGCGGGGCCCACCGGGCTGACCGCCGCCGTCGAACTGGCCCGGCGGGGCATCGACTGCCTGGTGATCGACAAACAGGTCACCCCGCCCGGTCACGCGGACAAGGCGATCGGCGTGCACTGCCGCACCATGGAGATCTGGGAGGAGCAGGGCGTCGTCCGGGAGGCCATGGACGCCGGCATCTGGCTCACCGGCAACATGGTCTTCGTCAACGGCGAGCAGACCCACCGGATGAGCTGGGAGCTGCCCGGCCTGCCGTACGCCCACCTCGGCCTGCCGCAGTACGAGACCGAGCGGATCCTCACCGCCCGGCTGGCCACGCTCGGGGTGCGCCCGCAGCGCGGCGCCGAACTCGTCGACTTCACCCAGGACGCCGAGGGCGTGACCGCCACCGTCCGCACCGCCGACGGCGGCACCGAGACGGTACGCGCGGCGTACCTGGTCGGTGCCGACGGCGCGCACAGCCGGGTACGGGAGCGGCTGGGTCTCACGTTCACCGGCGGGCTGGGCCGGTTCCCGCAGCTGTTCATGCTGGTGGACGTCGACGTGAACTGGGACATGCCGGACGGGCACCTGCTGCGGTTCCTGCACATGACCGACGGGCAGATGGACGGGATGCTCGTCTGCGTACCGCTGCGCGGCGAGCACCGCTACCGCATCGCCACGCTCGCGCCACCCCGGTTCTTCGCCCAGACCGGCGGGCGCGACGCCCCGCCCGGGTTCAGCGAGGAACTCGACGAACCGACCATCTCCGACGTGCAGGCCGCGCTGGACCGCCTCGCGCCACCCGGCACCCGGGCGAGCAACCTGCGCTGGTCGTCGGTGTTCCGGATCAGCCACGGCATCGTCGACCGCTACCGCGACGGCCGCGTGTTCGTCGCCGGGGACGCCGCCCACCTGCACCCGCCCGCCGGCGGGCAGGGCATGAACACCGGCATCCAGGACACCTGGAACCTGGCCTGGAAGCTCGCCCTGGCGGTACGCGGGCTGGCCGCGCCCGGCCTGCTGGACAGCTACGAGACCGAGCGGCGCCCGGAGGGCGAGGAGATCGTCGGCCGGGCGGTCCGGATGGCCGGCACCGAGGAGGTGGACCGCGCCGACCTGGAACGCCAGTTCCTCCAGGAGATGTCCATGCTGCTCAGCTACGCGGGCAGCCCACTGGTCGGGGAGACGGTCGCCGACCCGGCCGCGCTCGGTGACGCGCCCCGCCCCGGCGACATCGCGCCCGACGTCGACGGGCTGCGCCGGCGCGGCGTCGGCCACCCGCTGCGGCTGCGCGACCTGACCCGGGGCACCCGGCACACGCTGCTGCTCTACGCCGACCGCACGGCCGGCGCGGGGGAACTGGCCGCGTTCGCCGGGCTGTGCGCCGACGCGCGAAGGCTGGCCGGCGGGGAGATCGAGGCGTACCTGCTGCTCGACCCGGACGCCGACGAACCGCGACTGCTCGACCCACCGGTGGTGCGCGACGCCGAGCGGCGCTTCCGCGCCGCGTACGGGCTGGCCGGCACCGGCCTGTACCTGATCCGGCCGGACGGGCACGTCGGGTTCCGGGGTGCGCCGGTCGACCCGGACGCGCTGCGCAAGCACCTGCACCTGGTCTTCGGGAGCGCGAGGTGAGCCGGGTCCGGACCGTGCTGTCGATGCGGACCCGGGAGGGCTGCGAGGAGCGCTTCGAGGCGGAGTGGCTCACCGCGGCCGAACAGATCCGCACGCTGGACGGCTGCCTGCACCAGGACCTGGTCCGCGACGCCGACGACCCGCGCAGCTACCTGATCATCAGCGACTGGGCCGACCGCGAACGGCTCGACGCGTTCGGCCGCAGCACGCACCGGGACCGGCTGCTGAGCATCATCCGCGAGCTGCGCGAGTCCGCCGACCGGCACACCTACCAGGTATTGCACAGCGTGGCCGGCGAGCCGGGGGAGGGGCGATGACCGACGACGTGGTGCCGGCGAGCGAGCTCTACACCGACGCGTTCGCGGCCGATCCGTACCCCACACTGGCCCGGCTGCGCGCCGAGCGGCCGGTCTGCCCGGTCGGCTCGCCGCGCTTCGACTCCTGGCTGATCACCCGCTTCGACGACGCGCGCACCGCGCTGACCGACCCGCGCCTGTCCAAGGACCTGTACGGCCCGGAGCAGCACTACCTGAAGATCTTCGGTCCGAACTCCGAAGGCCTGAACCGCAACATGCTCAACTCCGATCCGCCGGAGCACACCCGGCTGCGCCGGGTCGTGTCGCAGGCGTTCGCGCCCCGGCGGATCGAGGCGTTGCGCCCCCGGGTGGCGTCGATCGTCGACCAGCTCATCGACAAGATGGCGCCGCACGGCGAGGCGGACCTCATGCACGACTTCGCCATCCCGCTGCCGATGACGGTCATCTGCGAACTGCTCGGCGTGCCGCCGGCCGACCACGGCCGGGTGCTCGACTGGACCCAGGTCATCCGCACCTCCGGCTCCACCAGCCGGCCCCCGGCCGAGGAACGGGCGGCGGTGCAGGAGGCCCAGCTCCGGCTGCACCAGTACCTGGCCGGGCTGGTCCGCGCCAAGCGCGACGACCCGGCCGACGACATCATCGGCGCGCTGATCAAGGCCGTCGACCAGGACGGGACGCTGTCCGAGGCGGAACTGGTCACCACCACGTTCCTGCTGCTGTTCGCCGGGCACCAGACCACCGCCGACTTCCTCGGCAACGCCGTGCTGGCCCTGCTCACCCACCCCGAGCAGATGGAACTGCTGCGCGCCACGCCCCGCCTGCTGCCGGCCGCCATCGAGGAGCTGTTGCGCTTCGACGGGCCGCTGCCGGTGGCCAGCCCGCGCATCGCCACCGAGGACGTCGACTATCAGGGCGTCTGCATCCCGCGCGGCGCGATCGTCGGGGTGGCGATCAACGCGGCGAACCACGACCCGGCCCACTTCGCCGACCCGGACCGGCTGGACCTGCGCCGGGTCCGGGGCCCGCACCTCGGGTTCGGTCACGGTGTCCACTACTGCCTGGGCGTCTCGCTGGCCCGGATGGAGGCCGAACTCGCGCTCGGCGCGCTGCTGCGGCGGCTGCCCGGACTGCGTCTCGGCGTACCGCTCGCGCAGGTGCGCCGGCTCCCCGCCGCCTCGCCGTTCCGCGGCCTGCTGGAACTGCCGGTCACCTTCACCGCCTGACGGCGCCGCCGCCGCGCGCCGCCGCCCCCGTCGCAACCATCAAGGAGCAGTCATGGTCTTCCGCAACGTGATCGTCTGTCACATGGTCCCCGGCAGCGAGCAGATCGTCGGCGGCGTGTTCGGCCACTACGACCAGGCCACCCGGCCGCAGGACCTGGGCGTCATCGGCCGGTACCTGCTGTCGCACCACGACCTCTACATCCACGTGATCGAGCGGGAGCAGGACCCGCGGATCTCCGGGCAGACCCGCGGCCTGCCCGCCTTCCAGAAGATCGCCGAGGAGATCGGCCCGTACGTGACGCCGTACCCGCGCTACTGGAAGAACCCGTCGGACTCGGTGGCGAAGGAGTTCTACCACTGGGCGCCCGAGGGCGAGCCGCCCGCCGACACCACGCTCACCGTGATCGTCGGGCGGATCAAGCCGGGCGCGGAGCCGGACGTGGCACGGGTCTTCGGCGAGTCCGACGCCGGGTCGCTCCCGGCCGACCTCGGCGTCACCGGCCGCTGGCTCTACTCGATCGACGACGTCTACGTGCACCTGCTCGAACAGGAGTCGTCGGCGGCCGAGGCCACCCGGGACCAGCACGGCGACAAGCCGGCCTTCGGGAAGGTGATGCAGGACCTCGGCCCGTACATCGAGCCGTACCGGCCGGACCGGTGGCAGGGCCCGCAGGACTCGGTGGCCACCGTCTTCTACCGCTGGCAGGCCCAGGACTGACCCGATCCGCGTCCCCGCCCACCGGGTGGCGGGAGCGCGGAAACGCCGCCCCCGCGACCGGCCGTACGCCAGGCTGGTGCGGGGGTGCCGGGTGTCGACGAAGGAGATCGTTCAGCACGTCGGGACGCTGCTCGACCTGGCCGGGGTGCTCGTCATCGCGGTCGGCGTCGCGGTCGCCACGGCGGTGTTCGCGGTGCGCTGCGCCCGGACCCGTCAGGTGGTCGCGCACTACCGGGCGTACCGGCAGGGGGTCGGCCGGGCCATCCTGCTCGGCCTGGAGTTCCTGGTCGGCGGCGACATCATCCGGACCGTCGCGGTGTCGCCCACGTTCACCAGCGTCGGCGTGCTGGCGCTGATCGTGCTGGTCCGTACGTTCCTCAGCTTCTCCCTCGAAGTGGAGCTGGACGGCCGCTGGCCCTGGCAGAGCCGGACTCCCGCCGAGCGGCCGAGCGTCGGCGCCCGCCCCCAGCGCTGAGCGTCGTACCCCTGCGGCAGCATGCCGGGCATGGCGGAGTTCCGGATTCTGCGCGGTGACGCGACGAGCCCGCAGGCGAAGGGCCCCAAGATCGTCGCGCACGTCTGCAACGATCTGGGCGGCTGGGGAAAGGGCTTCGTCCTCGCCGTCTCGCGGCGGTGGCCCGAGCCGGAACGCGACTACCGGGAGTGGCACCGGCACCGGGCCGGCAACGACTTCGGGCTGGGCGCCGTCCGGCTGGTCCGGGTCGCGCCGGACCTGTGGGTGGCCAACATGGTGGGCCAGCGCGGGATGCGCCGGGGCAGCGCCGGGCCGCCGATCCGGTACGACGCGGTGGAGCGCTGCCTCACAGCCGTGGCCGACCGCGCCGAGGAACTGGGCGCGTCGGTGCACATGCCGCGCATCGGCTGCGGGCTGGCCGGCGGCTCGTGGCAGCGGATCGAGCCGTTGATCCGGCGCGCGTTGTCCGAGCGCGGCATCCCGGTGACCGTCTACGACCGGTAGTGACCTCCGCCTGTCGCCCTCGCCACTTCGCCGAGGCGATGCCGGCCGGTACCCCCAGGGGGTATGGTGGTGCGATGGAGCACGGATCCGGTCACGACACGGGCCACTACGGCGACCACGGCGGCGACCACGGCGGCGGTCATGGCGGCGGCCACGGCGCGCACGCCGGGCACGACCCGGAGCAGTTCCGCCGCCGGTTCTGGCTGAGCCTGGCGCTCACCGTGCCGATCGTCGCCACCAGCCACATGGTGATGGACTGGTTCGGCTACACGCTGGACTTCCCGGGTGTGCGCTGGGTCGGCCCGGTGCTCGGCACCGTGGTCTTCCTCTACGGCGGCTGGCCGTTCCTCACCGGCGGCCTGCGTGAGCTGCGCGAACGCACCCCCGGGATGATGCTGCTGATCTCGATGGCGATCGTGGTCGCGTACCTCGCCTCGGCCGCCACCAGCATCGGCCTGTTCGATCTGGACTTCTGGTGGGAGCTGGCCGCGCTGGTCACCATCATGCTGCTCGGCCACTGGCAGGAGATGCGGGCGGTCGGGCAGGCGCGCGGCGCGCTCGGTGCGCTCGCAGCGCTGCTGCCCGACGACGCCGAGCGCCTGGACGACGCCGGGCGGCCGCATCCGGTGCCGGTCGGCGAGCTGCGGGTGGGCGACCTGGTGCTGGTGCGCCCCGGCGGGCGGGTGCCGGCCGACGGCCGGATCGTCGAGGGCGCCGCCGAGCTGGACGAGTCGATGATCACAGGGGAGTCGCGGCCGGTGGCACGCGCCGCCGGAGACCGGGTGGTCGCCGGCACCGTCGCCACCGACTCCACCCTCCGGGTACGCGTCGAGGCGGTCGGCGCGGACACCGCGCTGGCCGGCATCGGGCGGCTCGTGGCGCAGGCGCAGGCCTCCGGCGGGCGCGCGCAGGTGCTCGCCGACCGGTTCGCCGCGCTGCTGTTCTACCTGGCGGCGTTCGCCGGCCTGGCCACGTTCGCGGTCTGGGCGCTGCTCGGCGACCCCGACCAGGCGGTGGTACGCACCGTGACGGTGCTGGTGATCGCCTGCCCGCACGCCCTCGGCCTGGCGATCCCGCTGGTGGTGGCGCTGTCGACCGCGCTGTCGGCCCGCGCCGGCATCCTGGTCAAGGACCGGCTGGCGCTGGAGCGGATGCGCACCGTCGACACCGTCCTGTTCGACAAGACCGGCACGCTCACCACCGGCCGGCACACGGTCACCGGCGTGGCCACCACCGGCGGGCTGGACGAGAACGCCGCCCTGGCCCTGGCCGGCGCGGTGGAGGCCGACAGCGAGCACCCACTGGCCCGGGCGCTGGTCGCCGCCGCCGACGCGCGCGCGGCGGGTCCGGCCGAGCCCGACCGGCATCCGGACGCGCGGGAGGCGGGCCGGAGCAGCCGGGAAGCGGGGACGGCGCGTCCGGCGGCGCACGGCTTTCGCGCGCTGACCGGCCGGGGCGTGCGCGCCACTGTGGACGGCGTCGACTGGGCGGTCGGCGGGCCGGCGCTGCTGCGCGAACTCGACGCCCCGGTGCCGGACGACCTGGCCCGGGCCGCGCGGGAGTGGTCGGGCCGGGGCGCCGCGGTGCTGCATCTGGTCCGCCTGCCCGAGGGCGGCCGGCCCGAGGTGACCGCCGCGTTCGGGATGGAGGACCAGGTGCGCCCGGAGGCGCGGGCCGCCGTGGCGGAGCTGCGCGACCTCGGCGTACGCAAGATCGTGATGATCACCGGGGACGCGCGCCCGGTGGCCGAGGCGGTGGCCGCCGACCTCGGGTTCCGGCCCGGCGTCGACGAGGTCTTCGCCGAGGTGCTCCCCGCCGACAAGGACAAGGCGGTGGCCGAGCTGCGCGATCGGGGACTGACGGTGGCGATGGTCGGCGACGGCGTGAACGACGCGCCGGCGCTGGCTCGCGCCGACGTCGGGCTGGCCATCGGCGCCGGCACCGACGTGGCGATCGAGTCCGCCGGGGTGGTGCTCGCCGGCTCCGACCCGCGCGGTGTCGGCGGCGTCATCCGGCTGTCCCGCGCGTCGTACCGGAAGATGCGGCAGAACCTGGCCTGGGCGGCCGGCTACAACGTGGTCGCGATCCCGCTCGCCGCCGGGGTCCTCGCGTGGGCGGGCGTCGCGCTCAGCCCGGCGCTGGGCGCGGTGCTGATGTCCGCCTCCACGATCGTGGTCGCGCTCAACGCCCAACTGCTGCGCCGGGTCCGGATCGCCCCGGCCGACTGAGCCGCAGTTCCGGCCCGGCGACCACCCGGAGGCTCGCGGTTGCGAGCGACAATGCCCCTTCCGGCCCGCACCTGCGTCCGGCTAGGGTGAGCGCGTGACGGTGTTCCGGATCGGCGAGGCGGCCGAGCTGCTCGGGGTCAGCGCGGACACGGTCCGCCGCTGGATCGACGCCGGCAAGCTGCCGGCCACCCGCGACGAGCACGGCCACCGGGTGCTCGACGGCGCCGACGTGGCCGCGTTCGTCCGCGCTCCCGGCCACCCCGAGCTGTCCTCGGCCCGCAACCGGCTGCGCGGCATCGTCACCGCCGTCGTCAAGGACACCGTGATGGCCCAGGTCGACATCCAGGCCGGGCCGTTCCGGGTGGTGTCGCTGATGAGCCGCGAGGCCGTCGACGACCTCGACCTCCAGGTCGGCTCCGTCGCCGTCGCGGTGATCAAGTCGACCACCGTCGTGGTCGAGCGCGCCTCCACCCCCAGGGGAAGGACCAGCCCGTGACCGTACGGTGGAGCCGCGCCGCGCTCGCCGCTGCGCTGGTGGCGGCACTCGGCCTGACCGGCTGCGGCGGCGCGGACGAACCGGCCGGGCCCGACGGCGCCGGCCCGGTGACCGTGTTCGCCGCCGCCTCGCTCACCGAGTCGTTCACCCGGCTCGGCAAGGAGTACGAGGCCGCGCACCCGGGCCGCACCGTCACGTTCAACTTCGGCGGCAGTTCCGGGCTCGCCACCCAGATCACCCAGGGTGCGCCGGCCGACGTGTTCGCCGCCGCCTCCCCGGCCACCATGAAGACGGTCACCGACGCCGGTGACGCCGCCGGCGAACCGGCCGTGCTGGTCCGCAACCAGCTCGTCGTCGCCGTACCCTCTGGCAACCCGGCGCGGGTCGGCGGGCTGGCCGACCTGGCCCGCCCCGGCGTCAAGGTGGCGCTCTGCGCGGAGCAGGTGCCCTGCGGCGCCGCCGCGCGCACCGCGCTCGACGCGGCAGGTGTGCGGCTCACGCCCGCCACGCTCGAACAGGACGTCAAGGGCGCGCTGGCCAAGCTGCGCCTCGGCGAGGTCGACGCCGCGCTGGTCTACCGCACCGACGTACGCGCCGCTCCCGGGCTCGACGCGGTCGAGTTCCCCGAGTCGGCGCGCGCCGTCAACGACTATCCGATCGTGGTGCTTCGCGCCGCAGGCAACCCGGCCGGCGCCCGCGCCTTCGTCGACTTCGTCCGCTCCGACAACGGGCTCGCCGTGCTCACCGCCGCCGGGTTCCAGGCGCCGCCGGGCGCATGAGCCGCACCGTACGCCGGCAGCGGGTGCCGATCGCCCTGCTCGTGCCCGCCGGGCTCGGACTCGCCTTCCTCGTCCTGCCGCTCGCCGGTCTGCTGCTCCGGGCACCCTGGACCACGCTGCCCCGGCGGCTGACCGAACCGGGTGTGCTCACCGCGCTTCGGCTGTCGCTGGAGACCGCCACCGTCGCCACCCTGCTCTGCGTGGCGCTCGGCGTACCCCTGGCGTGGCTGTTGGCCCGGGTGGAGTTCCCCGGGCGGCGGCTGGTCCGGGCGCTGGTCACGGTGCCGCTGGTACTGCCGCCGGTGGTCGGCGGCGTGGCGCTGCTGCTGGTCTTCGGCCGGCGCGGGCTGATCGGGTCGTGGCTGGACGAGACGTTCGGCGTGACGCTGCCGTTCACCACCGCCGGGGTGGTGCTGGCCGAGGCGTTCGTGGCCATGCCGTTCCTGGTCATCGCCGTCGAGGGCGCGCTCCGTGGCGCCGACCCCCGGTACGAGGAGGCAGCCGCCACGCTCGGCGCCGGGCGGCTCACCACCTTCACCCGGGTCACGTTGCCGCTCGTCGCCCCGGGCGTGGCGGCCGGCGCGGTGCTCTGCTGGGCGCGCGCGCTCGGCGAGTTCGGGGCCACCATCACGTTTGCCGGCAACTATCCCGGCCGCACCCAGACCATGCCGCTGGCGGTCTACCTGGCGCTGGAGACCGACCTGCAGGCCGCGATCGTGCTCAGCCTGATCCTGCTCACCGTCTCCGTGGTCATCCTCGCCGCGTTGCGCGACAAATGGGTCGGGACGACATGAGTGTGCTGGACGCGCATCTGGTCGCCGAGCGGGACGGGTTCACCCTCGACGTGCGGCTGCGCATCGCCGCCGGTGAGGTGGTGGCGCTGCTCGGCCCCAACGGCGCCGGCAAGACCACAGCGCTGCGGGTACTCGCCGGGCTGCACCCCCTCGCCGCCGGGCACCTCACGCTCGACGGCGCCGACCTGGACCGGCCCGACCGCCGGGTGTGGACGCCGCCGGAGCGGCGGCCGGTCGGCGTGGTGTTCCAGGACTACCTGCTGTTCCCGCACTTCAGCGCGCTGGACAACGTGGCGTTCGGGCCGCGCCGACGGGGCGCCGACAAACGGGCCGCCCGCGCCCGGGCCCAGGAGTGGCTGGACCGCGTCGGCCTCGGCGACCAGGCCCGGCGCCGGCCCCGGCAGCTCTCCGGCGGGCAGGCGCAGCGGGTCGCGCTGGCCCGCGCGCTCGCCGTCGACCCGGCGCTGCTGCTGCTCGACGAGCCGCTCGCCGCGCTCGACGCCCGGACCCGGCTGGACACCCGCGCCGAACTCCAGCGCCACCTCGGCGCGCACCCCGGGGCGACGCTGCTCGTCACCCACGACCCCCTCGACGCCCTGGTGCTCGCCGACCGACTGGTCATCGTGGAGGACGGGCGCGTCGTGCAGGAGGGCGACGCCGCCACCGTCACGGCCCGGCCTCGCACCGACTACGTGGCCCGGCTGGTCGGCCTCAACCTGCACCGCGGCCACGCCGACGGGCACACCGTCACAGTCGGTGAGCTGACGCTCACCACCGCCGACACCGTCCACGGTGAGGCGTTCGTCGCGTACCCGCCGGCCGCCGTCGCGCTGCACCCGTCCCGGCCCGAGGGCAGCCCGCGCAACGTCTGGGCGGCCACCGTCACCGGCGTGCAACGCCACGGCGACAACCTGCGCGTGCAACTGGCCGGGCCGGTCGAGGTCGCCGCCGACGTCACGCCCGCCGCCGCGGCCCATCTCGGACTGATCCCCGGCCGGCCGGTCTGGGCCGCGGTCAAGGCAGCCGAGACGCGCGCCTATCCGGCGTGACAAACACCGCTGGTCGCGACGTGTGCGCAGGTGAGAGGTTTGATCTGCGCTCAACCGGTCACTGGGACGGTAGCGACGACGCAAAGGGGGACACGGTGCCCGACACGATCCGCAACAGGTCCAGTCTGGACGCCGACCTGCCACGGGGAGTCACCGACCCGTTGCTCTGGCGGGCCGCGTACGACGTTGCAGTCGCCCACCGGCCCGACGAGTCCGGCCGGTGCGAGAGCCTGCTGTGTGACGGCCAGGTGGCGCCGTGTGACGCGCTGACCGCCGCCCACCGGGCCATGGAACTGGCCGGGGACCGGCACGCCGACCGGGCCGAGCCCGAGACCTGGCGTACGGAGCAGCGCCGGCGCGCCGCCTGAGCATCGGGTCGCGGGCGGTTCGAACCGCGGACGCCCCGCTTCCGTGTTTATGATCGACAACTCGGTCGGAATGCGGGGAAGAGGAGAGTTCGTGACGGTCGACGCCCACGCGTTCTGGCTCCGCGCCCCCGGCCAGGGCGAGATCCGGCCGGTCCGGCTCGCCGAACCCGGCCCCGGTGAGGTGCTGGTGCGCACGCGCTTCTCCGGCGTCAGCCGCGGCACCGAGACGCTCGTGTTCACCGGCCGCGTCCCGGCCGACCAGCACGACGCGATGCGGGCGCCGTTCCAGGAGGGCGACTTCCCGGCCCCGGTCAAGTACGGCTACCTGAGCATCGGCACCGTCGAGGCGGGCGACGAGCGGCTGCTCGGCCGTACCGTCTTCTGCCTCTACCCGCACCAGAGCGCGTACGTGGTCCCGGCCGACGCCGTGACCGTCGTGCCGGACGGTGTGCCGGCGCAGCGCGCGGTGCTGGCCGGCACCGTGGAGACCGCTGTGAACGCGCTCTGGGACGCCGCGCCGCTGGTCGGCGACCGGGTCACGGTGATCGGCGGCGGGATGGTGGGCTGCGCGGTCACCGCGCTGCTGGCCCGTTTCCCCGGCGTCCGGGTCGAACTCGTCGACGCCGACCCGGCCCGCGCCGAGGTGGCCGCCGCGCTCGGCGCCGGCTTCGCCACGCCCGCCGACGCGACCGGCGAGCGCGACCTCGTGGTGCACGCCAGCGCCACCGCCGACGGGCTGCAACGCGGCCTGGAACTGCTGCGCCCCGAGGGCACGGTGCTGGAGCTGAGCTGGTACGGCGACCGGCCGGTCACGCTCGCGCTGGGCGGCGCGTTCCACTCCCGACGGCTGGGCATCCGCAGCAGCCAGGTCGGCACCGTGTCGCCCCGGCGAGCCGACCGCAGCTACGCCGACCGGCTCGCGCTGGCCCTGGACCTGCTGGCCGACCCGGTGTTCGACGCGCTGCTCACCGGCCGGTCCCGCTTCGACGACCTGCCCGACGTGCTGGACCGGCTCGCCTCTGGCGAGCTGCCGGCGCTGTGCCATCTCATCACCTACGGCGAGGAGTGATCGTGTTCAGCGTGACCGTCCGGGACCACATGATGGTCGCCCACAGCTTCCGCGGCGAGGTCTTCGGCCCGGCCCAGCGGCTGCACGGGGCGACGTTCGTCGTCGACGCCACGTTCCGCCGCGCCGAGCTGGACGACGACGGGATCGTGGTCGACATCGGGCTGGCCACCGAGCAGCTCAAGGCCGTGCTCGCCGAGCTGAACTACCGCAACCTCGACGACGAGCCCGCCTTCGCCGGGGTGAACACCACCACGGAGGTGCTCGCGCGGACGATCGCCGACCGGCTCGCCGACGGGGTGCACGACGGCCGGCTGGGGGAGGGTGCGCGCGGCCTGGCCGGGATCACCGTCACGCTGCACGAGTCGCACATCGCGTGGGCGAGCTACGAGCGGTCGCTCTGACCGGATGACAGTCGTCCACGTGGTGCTGCCGGGCGACATCGACGACCCGGCGGAACCCAGCGGCGGCAACGCCTACGACCGCCACGTCTGCCGGGGCCTGGCCGGGCGCGGCTGGACGGTACGCGAACACCAGGTGCCGGGCGGCTGGCCGCACCCCGGGCCACGGGAACGCGCCGACCTGGCCGGGCTGCTCGGCGGGCTGCCCGACGGCGTTCCGGTGCTCCTCGACGGTCTGGTCGCCTCGACCGTGCCGGACGTGCTCGCCCCGCACGCCGCGCGGCTGCGCCTGGTGATCCTGGTGCACCTGCCGATCGAGGGCGAGACGGAGGCGCGGTCGCTGGCGGCGGCCACCGCCGTGGTCGCCACCAGCGAGTGGACCCGCGACCGGCTGCTCGACCGCTACCGGCTGCCGCCCGGACGGGTGACCGTCGCCCCGCCCGGCGTCGACCCGGCGCCCGTCGCCTCCGGCACGCCCGGCGGGGGACGGCTGCTCTGCGTCGCGGCGGTCACCCCGGTCAAGGGCCACGACGTGCTCGCCGCCGCGCTCACCGAGGTCGCGGATCTCGACTGGACCTGCGACTGGGTGGGTCCGCCGGACCGGGACCGGGCGTTCGCCGACCGGCTGCGCGAGCGGCTGGCCGCGACCGGTCTCGGCGGCCGGGTCCGGCTCACCGGTCCACGCACCGGCCCCGACCTGGCCGCCACGTACGCCGCCGCCGATCTGCTGGTTGCGCCCTCCCGGCGGGAGACGTACGGCATGGTGGTCACCGAGGCGCTGGCCAGGGGCGTGCCGGTGCTGGCGAGCGACACCGGCGGCCTGCCGGACACGCTCGGGCACGCCCCCGGCGGCGACCGGCCCGGCCTGCTGGTGCCGGCGGGCGACCCGGGCGCGACCGCCGCGGCGCTGCGCCGCTGGCTCACCGACCCGGGCCTGCGGGACCGGCTGCGCCGCGCCGCCCGGCAGCGGCGGCACACCCTCACCGGCTGGCCGGCCACAGTGGACCGGCTGGCGACGGCGCTCAAGGAGGCGACCGAGGCATGACCACCTCACTCCCGCCCGGCTTCGCGGACTGGCTGCGGCTGCGCGAGCCCGCCGACGCGGCGGCCCGCAGCGCCGAGCTGGCCGACGCGGTCCGCGACCGGCTGCCCGCCGACCGTCCGCTCGTCGTGCACGACCTGGGCAGCGGCACCGGCTCGATGGCCCGCTGGCTCGCCCCGCGGCTGCCCGGCCCGCAACACTGGGTGCTGCACGAACGTGACGCGGACCTGCTGGCGCTGGCCCGGGCCGGACGGCTCACCGCCGCCGACGGCGCCGACGTCACGGTGACCACCCGCGGCTCCGACGTCACGAGGCTGACCCCCGCCGACCTGGCCGACGCCCACCTGGTCACCGCGTCCGCGCTGCTGGACATGCTCACCGCCGAGGAGGTCGAACGGATGGCGGCGGTGTGCGCCGGCCACCCGACGCTGTTCGCGCTCACCGTGACCGGGCGGGCCGAGTTCACCCCGCCGGATCCGCTCGACGCCGAGCTGACCGCCGCGTTCAACGCCCACCAGCGCCGTACCGTCGACGGCCGGACGCTGCTCGGACCGGACGCGGTGGACGTCGCCGTGGCCGCGTTCCGCCGTCACGGCGTCGAGACGCGCGTGCGGCCGACCCCGTGGCAGCTCGGGCCGGAGCAGGCGGAACTGGCCGCCGAGTGGCTCACCGGCTGGGTCGGCGCTGCGGTCGAGGAACGACCGCATCTGTCCGGGCCCGCCGCGACGTATCAGAAGTGGCGGCTCACCGAGGCCGCCGCCGGCCGGCTCGAGGTGGTGCTGCATCACGCCGACCTGCTCGCCGGCTGAACCGTACCGGCCGTCGGCACGTGACAACCGGTGGGAACAAGGGAGGACCGTTTGTCACACGTCGCCGTCGCCGGGCCCGTACCGGCCGTCACGCCCGCCCCGCGCCGGGCCCGGACCGGCCGGGCATGGGTACGCCCGCTGCTCGGGCTCGCGGTGCTCGCCGCGCTCGTCGCCTCGGTGGGCACCGGCCCGTTCCTGGCCGGGCTGCGGCTGATCGACGCGCCGGCGCTGGCCGCCGCGCTCGGCATCGGCGTGGTCACCACCGTCTGCTGCGCCTGGCGCTGGTCGCTCGTCGCCGGTGGGCTGGGCGTACGGCTGCCGATGCGCGCCGCGGTGGCGCACTGCTACCGGGCGGTCTTCCTCAACTCCACGCTCCCCGGCGGCGTGCTCGGCGACGTGCACCGGGCGGTACGGCACGGCCGCGACGCCGGTGACGTGGCGCGCGGCGTCCGGGCGGTGGTGTGGGAGCGCACCGCCGGGCAGGTGGTGCAGGTGGTCATCGCGGTGGCGCTGCTGGCCGCGTTCCCGTCGCCGGTGCGCCGGTACCTGCCGGCGCTGGCCGCCGTACTGGCAGTGGTCGCGTTGGCGCTGGTGCTGGCCGCCCGCGCGGTGCCCCGCTCCGGGGCGTCCCGCTTCGCCCGGGCGGCCCGGACGGCGCTCACCGACGTGCGCTCCGGGGTGCTGGGCCGCCGGACCTGGGCCGGTGTGGTGATCGCCTCGACAGTGGTGTTCGCCGGTCACCTGGCCACGTTCGTGGTGGCCGCGCGCACGGCCGGCGCGGACGCGCCGCTGTCGCACCTGCTGCCGCTGACGCTGCTCGCGCTGCTGGCCATGGCGGTGCCGCTGAACGTGGGCGGATTCGGGCCGCGCGAGGGGGTGGCCGCGTGGGCGTTCGCCTCGGCCGGGCTGACCGCCGCGCAGGGTGTGGCGACCGGCACGGTGTACGGCGCGCTGGTCCTCGTGGCCAGCCTGCCGGGCGCCGCGGTGCTGCTGGCACGGCGGATGCCCCGGCGCGAGCCCGGCAACTGTCGGTGATCCCGCCTACGGTGGGGGAGCGAGGTGTGCGTCGCCGGGTCCGCCCGGCGACCGGACGACAGGAGAACCATGGACGAAACGCTGCCCACCGCGACGGTCCGGACCCGCGTGACGGTTCCGCTCCGGTTCCCCGACGGCTACGTGACCACGGCCCGCGTGCACACCTTCCACGGTCTCGTCGACGGCCGCGAGCACCTGGCGTTCGGGCTCGGTGAGCACGCCGACGCCGACCCGCCGCTGGTCCGCCCGCACAGCGAGTGCCTCACCGGGGACGTGTTCGGCAGCCAGCGCTGCGACTGCGGCCCGCAGTTGCGCGAGGCGGTCGAGCGGATCGCCGAGGCCGGCGGCTACCTGCTCTACCTGCGGCAGGAGGGGCGCGGCATCGGCCTGTACGCCAAGCTCGACGCGTACGCCCTGCAGGACGGCGGCCTGGACACGTACGAGGCGAACCTGGCGCTCGGGCGCGGCGCGGACGAGCGCGACTACACGGTGGCCGCGCAGATGCTCGCCGCGCTGGGCGTGGACCGGGTGGCCCTGCTCAGCAACAACCCGGACAAGGCGGCCCAGCTCGAACGGCTGGGCGTGACGGTGGCCGACCGGGTCTCCACCGGCGTGCACCTGTCGCCTGCCAACGCGGGCTACCTGGCGGCCAAGGTGACCCGTGCCGACCATGCCCTCGACCTGCCGTTCGTGCCGTGACCACCCGCCCGTACGTGCTGCTCAGCTGCGCGATGTCGATCGACGGCTACATCGACGACGCGACCGCCGAGCGGTTGCTGCTGTCGAACGACGACGACCTGGACCGGGTCGACGCGACCCGGGCCGGGTGTGACGCGATCATGGTGGGGGCGGCCACCGTCCGCCGCGACGATCCGCGCCTGCTGGTGCGCAGCGAGCGCCGGCGTTCCGAGCGCATGGCGCGCGGGTTGCCGCCGTCGCCGGTGAAGGTGACTGTGACCGGCAGCGGCGACCTCGATCCGCGGGCCCGGTTCTTCACCGCCGGCGACGGCCTCAAGCTGGTGTACTGCCCGAGCGGCGTGGTGGACAAGGCCCGCGAGCAGGTGGGCGCGGTGTCCACGGTGGTCGACGCCGGTGATCCGGCCACCCCGGAGGCGGTGGTGGCCGACCTGGCCGGGCGCGGCGTGTCGCGCCTGATGGTGGAGGGCGGCGGCTCCGTGCACCGCCAGTTCCTCACCGCCGGCCTGGCCGACGAGTTGCACCTGGTGGTGGCGCCGTTCTTCGTGGGGGACCGGCGGGCGCCGCGCTTCGTCGGGGACGGCCGTTTCCCGTGGCACCCGGGGCGCCGAGCCCGGGTGGTCGAGGTGCGCCAGATCGGCGACGTGGTGCTCACCCGGTACGCGCTGTCCGACCGCTGCCCGGCCTGACCCCCGCGTCGATCCGGTCCGCCCTTGTGCAAGCTCATCGACGTGATTAGTTTGTTGACCATCCATACGAACTAATCCACTGCGCTTCCCTTCCCGAAGGGGGACCGATGACCGCGCACCACCCCGACCCGGGCTCCTCCCGCCGCCGCTTCCTCGGCCTGGTCGGCCTCGGCGTGGCCGCCACCGCCACCGGCCCGCTGCTCGCCGGCTGCTCCGAGAAGCCGGCCGGCTCCGGCGCCGCCCAGGACCTCGACGCCGTCTCCGGCCTGCTGCCCACCCGCAAGGACCTGCCCGGTGCGGTCAAGCCCGACATCGCGGGCACCCGCCCGGTGCCCGACGGCTACACCCGCTATCCGGCGAGCCTCGTCGACGCCGTCACCGACAAGCCCGGCACCAGCGGCAAGCAGGTCACCGCGATGACCCCGGCCTGGGGCCCGGCGCCGCCCGGCGTGGCGCAGAGCGCCTACCTCCAGGCCGTGAACGCCGAGCTGGGCACGCCGGTCAACTTCACCATCCAGGACGGCGTCACGTACGCCGACAAGCTCAACGCGATGCTCGGCGCGCGGGACGTGCCGGACCTGCTGTGCGTGCCGGGGTGGGAGGTGGAGAAGATCCCGCGCTTCGCCGAGGCGATCAAGGTGCTCTTCGAGGACCTGACCGACCACCTGAAGGGCGACGCCGCCGCCGCGTACCCGATGCTGGCGACCTTCCCCACCGGGGCCTGGCGGCGTGCGGTCTGGAACGAGCGGATCATGTCCGTGCCCAACCCCACGGACGGGCCGTTCCCCTGGGCGCTGTTCACCCGCAAGGACCTGCTCGACGCGCGCGGCCTCGCCGTGCCCGCGAACCTGGACGACCTGCTCGCCGTGGCCAGGCAGGTCACCGACCCGGCGCGCAAGGTGTGGGCGTTCAACGACGTCTTCGCCATGATCCAGATGTTCCACCGGGTGCCGGGCCACAAGGGCGGATGGCGGGTCAAGTCCGACGGCACCCCCGAGTTCAAGTACGAGACCCAGGAGTTCCGCCGCGCGCTGGAGGTGATGGCCAAGATCTACGCGGACGGCCTGGTCCACCCGGACATCGTGGCCAGCAAGGGCGCGGACGCCAAGCAGTTGTTCGCCAAGAACGGCGCGATCGTGTTCCTCCAGGACGGCTTCGGCTTCTGGCAGGGCGCCCAGGCCGAGCACCAGAAGACCAACCGTGCGCTGAACATCCAGCCGGTGCCGGTCTTCTCCGCCACCGGCGGCGACCCGCTGGTCTGGGGCGACGACGAGCCGATCTCCTACACGTTCGTCAAGAAGGGCCTCGGCAAGGACCGGGTCCAGGAGCTGCTGCGGATCATCAACTGGTGTTCCGCGCCGCTCGGCAGCCAGGAGGCCCAGCTACGGGACTTCGGCGTCGCGGGCAAGCACCACACCCCGTCGCCGAACGGGCCGGTGAAGACCGACCTGGCGTTCAAGGAGATCGCCAACCAGTACTTCTTCATCAGCGGCCGCAACCCCACCATCGGACCCTTCCCGGACACCCCGCGCTTCGTGCCGGACGCGCTCGCCTACTCCAACGAGATGGTGAAGCACCTGGAGCCCAACCCGTGGGCCGGGGTGAAGCTGGAGATGCCCGCCGCCTACAAGGCCAACCAGGTGCCCACCGAGGACAAGTTCACCGACGTGCTGCGCGGCCGCCGCCCGCTCGCCGACGTGGACGCCATCGTCGCGGAGTGGAAGGCGAACGGCGGCGAGGAGGCCCGCAAACTGCTCGCCGACTCGCTGCCCAAGGAGGGCCGGTGAACGAGCCGGCCGTCCTGGCCGGGCCCGAGCGGGCCCGGCCGGACGCGCCGGCCCCACCCGGCCGCCCGC
>NZ_RCVK01000163.1:0-20185 GCF_003667485.1 Micromonospora sp. BL1 | reverse complement strand
GGGGGGCCTGCTCCGCGGCTCGGGGGTGTAACCCGGGGCCATTCCCGGGCGGGTGGCTCTCGGACGAGGCTTCCGGCCGGGGTGACGGCCCGGGAGCCTGCCCGGCGGGGCGGCTCGGCCTCCGGGGATGTAACGACCGTCGGGCCGGGGCCATTCCCGGGGACGGCGGGGTGCCCGTCGCTCGGGGATGTAACGACGACCGGGCCGGGCCGATTCCCCGACCTGCCGTGGCGGCCGGTGTTCGGCGCTCGACCCTGATGCCTGGGCGGTCAACCATGTACAACGCCCCGCGCCCGCCACCGATTCCACCCTCACGATGGCACCGACCACACCCACGCCCCGGAACCGAACCGGATATAGGGCACCAAACCACCTACCCTCAGTGCGATGGCCCGGCGGGTTGCGGGAAGAGGGCCGCGAAATGCCGGCATCGAACGCCAGCCGCCACAGATCCACCCGGCCGCGCGCGATCTTGCAATTTAGTGCCTGGCAAACCTCGCAAAGCTGGCATCTCAGGGGCGGTAAGTGCAAGATCGCGCGGGCGGGGACGTGGGCATCGGCGTGGGCGTCAGCTCGGGTGCGGGCGTCGGCGGCCCTCCCTGTGCGGGAGCCCTGCATACAGGAGGCGGCATGACGGATCGGCCCACCGGTGCAGGCCCCGCGCAGTGAGCAAGATCTTGGTACCGAATGGCCCCTATGGGGGCACTTCCGTACCAAGATCTGCCACGGCTTTCAGTTTGTGGGACAGAGTTCGCAGCAGGTGGGAAGCTCGCCCGTCAGTGGCACGTGATGGGTGTCAAACCGGTGCGGAGACACCCATGGGGTTCCACTCGGGCCCCACGGCGAGCAGCGCCGGACGGCGGACGGCGGACGAAGCAGCGGAAGTCAGGGACGGGGGGCGGCGTCGGTGGTGCTGGAGCCGTCCAGCGCGGCCAGGATCGCCTCGGCCGTACGCCTGCCCACCCCGGGCACCTCGGTGATCTCCTCCACCGTGGCGGACGACAGCCGCTTCAGCGAGCCGAAGTGCCGCAGCAGCGCCTTGCGGCGTACCTCGCCGAGGCCGGGGACGTTGTCCAGCGCGGATTCGGTCATCCGCTTGGAGCGCCGCTGGCGGTGGAACGTGATGGCGAAGCGGTGCGCCTCGTCGCGTACGCGTTGGAGCAGGTAGAGCGCCTCGGAGGTGCGCGGCAGGATCACCGGGAACTCGTCGTCGGGCAGCCAGACCTCCTCCAGCCGCTTGGCCAGCCCACAGAGCGCCACGTCGTCGATGCCCAGCTCGGCGAGCGCCTTCGCGGCGGCGGCGACCTGGGGCGGGCCGCCGTCGACCACGACGAGCTGCGGCGGATACGCGAACTTGCGCGGCCGCCCGGTGGTCGGGTCGATGCCGGGCCGGTCGGGGTCGGAGGCGGTCTCCTCGCCCAGCTCACCGGTTTCGGCGCGGGCGTCGAGGTAGCGGGCGAAGCGCCGCCGCAGCACCTCGGACATGGCCGACAGGTCGTCGGTGGCGCCGCGCACGATGAACCGGCGGTACTCGCTCTTGCGCGGCAGTCCGTCCTCGAACACGACCATGCTGGCTACCACGTCGGTGCCCTGGATCTGGGACACGTCGAAGCACTCGATGCGCAGCGGCGACGTGTTCATGCCGAGCGCGTCGGCGATCTCGTCGAGCGCCTGGCTGCGGGTGGTCAGGTCACCGGCCCGCTTGAGCTTGTGCCGGGCCAGCGCGTCCTTGGCGTTGCGTTCGACGGTCTCCAGCAGGGACCGCTTGTCGCCGCGCTGCGGCACCCGCAGCGACACCCGGCTGCCCCGGCGGGCGGTGAGCCACTCGGCGAGCGCGTCGGCGTCGCCTGGTAGCTCGGGCACGAGCAGTTCGCGGGGCACGTCGGCCTCGCCCTGCTCACCGCCGTACACCTGGGTGCAGAAGTGGTGTACGAGGTCGCCGGTGGTCAGCTCCTCGGTCTTCTCCACCACCCAGCCGCGCTGGCCGCGCACCCGGCCGCCGCGGACGTGGAAGACCTGCACGGCGGCTTCGAGCGGGTCGTCGGCGAAGGCGACCACGTCGGCGTCGGTGCCGTCGCCGAGCACCACCGTCTGCTTCTCCATCGCCCGGCGCAGCGCCGCGACGTCGTCACGCAGCCGGGCGGCCCGCTCGAACTCCAGCTGCTCACTGGCGTCGAGCATCTCCTTCTCGAGCCGCCGGACCATGGTGTCGGTGCGGCCGGCCATGAAGTCGCAGAAGCCGTCGACGATCTCCCGGTGCCGTTCGGCGGTGACGCTGCCGACGCACGGCGCGGAGCACTTGCCGATGTAGCCGAGCAGGCAGGGCCGGCCGACCTGCCCGGCCCGCTTGAACACCCCGGACGAGCAGGTGCGTGCCGGGAAGACCCGCAGCAGCAGGTCGAGCGTCTCGCGGATCGCCCAGGCGTGGGAGTACGGCCCGAAGTAGCGCACACCCTTGCGCTTCACCCCGCGCATGACCTGCAACCGGGGGTATTCCTCGTCGAGCGTGACCGCGAGGTAGGGGTACGACTTGTCGTCGCGGTAGCGGACGTTGAACCGGGGGTCGTACTGCTTGATCCAGGTGTATTCCTGCTGGAGCGCCTCGACCTCGGTGGCGACGGTGATCCAGTCGACCGACTCGGCGGTGAACACCATCTGCCGGGTGCGCTGGTGCAGGCCGACCGGGTCGGCGAAGTAGGAGTTGAGCCGGCTGCGCAGGTTGCGCGCCTTGCCGACGTAGATCACCCGGCCGGTGCCGTCGCGGAAGCGGTAGACCCCTGGCGACTCCGGGATGGTGCCGGGCGCGGGACGGTAGGTCGAGGGGTCAGCCACGGTGTCAAGCCTAGTCCGCACCCCTGACACCCGACCGGAGCCGCGCCCCCGCCGACCACCGGCCGACGGGGGCGCGGAACAGGTCAAGCCAGCTTGATCTGGTCGCCGTCGACCTTGATCTCCTTCGCCGCGAGCGGCTTGGTGGCCGGGCCGCCCTTCACCGAGCCGTCGACGATCGAGAACCGGCTGTTGTGGCAGGTGCAGTTGATCGTGCCGCCGTCGACGTTCGACACCGGGCAGCGCTGGTGCGTGCAGATCGGGTCGAACGCCTTGAACTGGCCGGCCTCGGGCTGGGTGATCACCACGCCCTGGCTGGCGAAGACGGCACCGCCGCCGACCGGGATGTCCGAGGTGCGCGCCAGCGCGCTGCCGCCGTCCCGGTCGCCGCCGCCGGCGTCGCCGGTCGCGGTGGCGCCGGGCGGGCCGCCGCTGGTCGGGGCGAGCCCGGGGGACGCGTCGTCGTCGCTGCCGCAGCCCGCGAGCACCACGGCCGCGCCGAGCGCTCCGGCTCCGGCGAGCAGGGTACGGCGACTCTGGGTGACCGGTCGGGTCAGCGCCTGATCATCACTCATGTCCGGCCTTTCTCTCGGCTTACTGCGGAAACACGCACCAGCGTGGGGCACGGTTCATACTGGCGCGTCACAGGCCGGGCATTCGCTGCCCGGCCTGTGAAAACGCGTACCGGATGGGTCAGCGCGCCCCGGCGGGGACCTTGCGGGCGCGCGACTTGGCGCTGCCGTTGGCCTTGGCCGCCCGGGTGGTGGCCGCCTTGGCGCCCTTGGCCTCGCCGTCGAGCTTGAGGATCGGCCGCAGGAACTGCCCGGTGTGGCTCGCCGGCACCTCGGCGACCTCCTCCGGCGTGCCGGTGGCGATGACGGTGCCGCCCCGGTGACCGCCCTCCGGCCCCATGTCGATGAGCCAGTCGGCCGTCTTGATCACGTCGAGGTTGTGCTCGATGGTGATGACCGTGTTGCCCTTGTCGACCAGGCCCTCCAGCACCATCAGCAGCTTGCGGATGTCCTCGAAGTGCAGGCCGGTGGTGGGCTCGTCGAGCACGTAGACGGTACGGCCGGTGGAGCGCTTCTGGAGTTCGGAGGCGAGCTTGACGCGCTGCGCCTCGCCGCCGGACAGCGTCGGCGCGGGCTGGCCGAGCCGGACGTAGCCGAGGCCGACGTCGACGAGCGTCCGGAGGTGCCGGTGGATGGCCGGGATGGCGGAGAAGAACTCGGCCGCCTCCTCGATCGGCATGTCCAGCACCTCGGCGACCGTCTTGCCCTTGTAGTGCACCTCCAGCGTCTCGCGGTTGTAGCGCGCGCCCTTGCACACCTCACAGGGGACGTAGACGTCCGGCAGGAAGTTCATCTCGATCTTGATGGTGCCGTCGCCGGAGCACGCCTCGCAGCGCCCGCCCTTGACGTTGAACGAGAACCGGCCCGGGCCGTACCCGCGGACCTTGGCCTCGGTGGTCTCGGCGAAGAGCTTGCGGATGTGGTCCCAGACGCCGGTGTAGGTGGCGGGGTTGGAGCGCGGCGTCCGCCCGATCGGCGACTGGTCCACGCCGACGACCTTGTCCACGTTCTCCAGGCCGGTGATCCGGGTGTGCCGGCCGGGCACCAGCCGGGCGCCGTTGATCTGGTTGGCCAGCACGGTGTAGAGAATGTCGTTCACCAGCGTCGACTTGCCCGAGCCGCTGACGCCGGTGACGGCGATGAGCTGGCCGAGCGGGAAGCTCACGGTGAGGTTGCGCAGGTTGTGCTCGCGCGCGCCGTGCACCACCAGCTCGCGGCCCGGGGTCTGCGGCCGGCGGGTGGCCGGCGTCGGGATGGACTTGCGCCCGGACAGGTACGCCCCGGTGACCGACTCGGTGTTGTCGAGCAGCGCCGGCACCGACCCGCTGTGCACGATCTCGCCGCCGTGCTCGCCCGCGCCCGGGCCGATGTCGACGATCCAGTCCGCCACCCGGATGGTGTCCTCGTCGTGCTCGACCACGATCAGCGTGTTGCCCAGCCCGCGCAGCCGCAGCAGCGTCTCGATGAGCCGGTGGTTGTCCCGCTGGTGCAGGCCGATCGACGGCTCGTCGAGCACGTAGAGCACACCGACCAGGCCGGAGCCGATCTGGGTGGCCAGCCGGATGCGCTGGGCCTCACCGCCGGAGAGCGTGCCGGCCGGGCGGTCCAGCGAGAGGTAGTCCAGACCGACGTCGAGCAGGAACTTCAGCCGGGCGTTGATCTCCTTGAGGACCCGCTCGGCGATCATCTTCTGCCGGTCGGTCAGCTCGATGCCGGCCAGCAGGTCGGCCGCCTCGCCGACGGAGAGGTTGCAGACCTCGGCGATGCTCTTGCCGGCCAGCGTGACCGCGAGCACCTCCGGCTTGAGCCGGGTACCGCCGCAGGCCGCGCAGGGCACGTCCCGCATGTAGCCCTCGTACTTCTCCCGGGACCACTCCGATTCGGTGTCGGTGTGCCGGCGCTCGATCCACTGCACCACGCCCTCGAAGCCGGTGTAGTAGGAGCGCTCGCGGCCGTACTTGTTGCGGTAGCGCACGTGCACCTGGTCGTCGGAGCCGTGCAGGATCGTCTTCTGTGCCCGCGACGGCAGCGCCCGCCACGGCGTGTCGATGTCGAAGTGCTCGGCCTCGCCGAGCGCCTCCAGCAGCCGCAGGAAGTATTCGAGGTTGTGCCCGGTGGCCCAGGGCTGGATCGCGCCGTCGCGCAGCGTGCGCTCCGGGTCGGGGATGACCAGTTCGGGGTCCACCTCCTTCTTGGTGCCGAGGCCGGTGCACTCCGGGCAGGCGCCGTAGGGGGCGTTGAAGGAGAAGACGCGGGGTTCCAGGTCCTCGATGGCGAGCGGGTGGTCGTTCGGGCAGGCCAGGTGCTCGGAGTAGCGGCGCTCCCGGGCCGGGTCGTCCTCCGGCAGGTCGACGAAGTCGAGCAGCACCAGGCCGCCGGAGAGGCCGAGCGCGGCCTCGACCGAGTCGGTCAGCCGCTGCTTGGCGCTGGGCTTGACGCTGAGCCGGTCGATCACCACCTCGATGGTGTGCTTCTCCTGCTTCTTGAGCTTCGGCGGCTCGGTCAGCGGGTGCACCACGCCGTCGACCCGGGCCCGGGCGTAGCCCTTGGACTGGAGCTCGGCGAACAGGTCGACGTACTCGCCCTTGCGGCCGCGCACCACCGGCGCCAGCACCATGAACCGGGTGCCCTCGGCCATGGCCAGGACCCGGTCGACGATCTGCTGCGGGCTCTGCTTGGAGATCCGCTCGCCGCAGATCGGGCAGTGCGGCTCGCCGATGCGGGCGAACAGCAGGCGGAGGTAGTCGTAGACCTCGGTGATCGTGCCGACGGTGGAGCGCGGGTTGCGCGAGGTGGACTTCTGGTCGATGGAGACGGCGGGACTGAGGCCCTCGATGAAGTCGACGTCGGGCTTGTCCATCTGGCCGAGGAACTGCCGGGCGTACGACGACAGCGACTCGACGTAGCGGCGCTGCCCCTCGGCGAAGATGGTGTCGAACGCCAGGCTCGACTTGCCCGAACCGGAGAGCCCGGTGAAGACGATCAGGGCGTCCCGGGGCAGGTCGAGACTGACGTCACGCAGGTTGTGCTCGCGCGCGCCACGGATGATCAGTCGGTCGGCCACGGTGCGTGTGCTCCCGGAAGAAAGATATGAGGCGGATCTGTGCACCAGACGCCGGGTCTGGGTGGTTTTCACAGGTTGTCGGGGCGCAGAAAAGACGCCTCGGCAACTCTAGCCCCGACGTATGACAACTTCCGTCGCGCGAACATTCCCCCAGCTCAGGCCGGTCGGGCGCGAACCACGCAGGTCGGCCCGACCGGGGCCCGGGCCGGTTCAGAATGCCCCGGGAGCGGGCGGGGTCGCCGGACGCCCGGTGCGTCGCCGCCCGCCCCGCCAGCCACCCCGCCGTTCGGCCGCCAGCCGGGCCGCGCGCCGGCCGCTCTCGTGCTCGATCTCCCGCTGCAGCCGGCGCCAGCTCTCCCAGCGGCGCACCGGCAGTTCCCCGTCCTCCAGCGCCTCCCGCACCGCGCAGCCCGGCTCGGCGTCGTGGGCGCAGTCGCCGTACCGGCAGCCGGCGGCCAGCTCGGTGATGTCGGCGAACGCCCGGTCCAGGCCGGACGCGCCGTCGAGCAGGCCGACCGCCCGTACGCCGGGGGTGTCCAGCACCGCTCCCCCACCCGGCAGCGGCACCAGCGACCGCCAGGTGGTGGTGTGCCGGCCCTTGCCGTCGACGCGGCGGATCGCCTGGGTGCGCATCACGTCGGCTCCGGCCAGCGCGTTGACCAGGCTCGACTTGCCGGCGCCGGAGGGGCCGAGCAGGCCGAGCGTGCGTCCCGGGGCGACGTGCCGGCGCAGCGGCGCCAGGCCGGTGCCCCGCTCGGCGCTGACCGGCAGGACCGGCACCCCGGGCGCGAGGTCGGCCAGCTGCCGGGCCACCGCCGCCGGGTCGGCGGCCAGGTCGGCCTTGGTCAGCACGACGAGCGGCTCCGCCCCGGATTCGTGCACCAGGGAGAGCAGCCGTTCGATCCGCGCGGCGTCCGGTTCCGGGTGCACCGGCTCGACCACCGCGGCGGCGTCGAGGTTGGCGGCCAGCACCTGGCCGCTGGCGTCCTTGCCCGCGGTACGCCGCACCAGGGCGGTACGCCGCGGCAGCACCGCCTCCACCGTGACCGGGCCGTCGGGCCAGGTGGACAGCAGTACCCAGTCGCCCGCGCAGGGCAGCGCGGTCAGGTCGCGGGCGGCGGCGGACAGCACGCCGCCGCCGAGGCTGGCCCGCACCGGCCCCTGCGGGCACAGCACGGTGCAGACGCCCCGGTCCACCCGGGCGACCCGCCCGTGACGGTGGCCGGCACGCCGGTCGAGATGGGCCGCCCAGCCGGCGTCCCAGCCGAGGGCGGTCAGATCGAGAGTCATGGTGTCCTCATCGGTGTCGAGGGGAGGTACGGCGGAACACACGCGTTGCGACCGGCATGCGCACCACCTCCCCTCCGACTCCCGGTGCCGCGTTCGCGACGACGTGGACCCCGGCGCGTCCGGCGCCGGCGGCGATGTCGTCGGCCCCGACGGTAGGTGGCACGACGACGCGCCGAAAGCGATTTCCCCCCGGGCACGGCCCGGTCCGGCCCGCTAGGGTCGGACGCGTGAGAACGAGATGACGAGCGACCCCCTGCTGCTGACCGGCGCGCTGGCCGAGGCGAACGACCGGCTGCTGCGTACCGTGTCCGGCCTGACCGCCGCGGACGTCGCGGCGCCCTCGCTGCTGCCGGGCTGGACCCGCGCGCACGTGCTCACCCACCTGGCCCGCAACGCCGACGGGTTCGTCAACCTGCTCACCTCGGCGCGCACCGGCGAGGAGATCCCGATGTACGCCTCGGCGCAGGCCCGCGCCGACGACATCGACGCCGGCGCCGGCCGCGGACCGGCCGACCTGCTGGACGACGTACGCCGCAGCGGCCAGCGCTTCGACGCGGCGGTCGCCGCGATGCCCGTGGAGGCCTGGGGCGCCACGGTGCAGACCCGGCGCGGCCCGTGGCCGGCGGCGATGCTGGTCTGGGGCCGGCTGCGCGAGGTCGAGGTGCACCACGTCGACCTGGCGGCCGGGTACCGGCCCGCGGACTGGCCGGAGGCGTTCGCCCAGCGGCTGCTGCACGAGGTGGTGACCGGGCTGGCCGGCAACCCGGCCGCACCCGCCATGGTGCTGCGTTTCGACGGCGCGGCGTCCGAACTCGTCGTGGGTGACCCCGAGGGGGCGCCCACGGTCACCGGCCCCGCGCCGGAACTCGCCGCCTGGCTGACCGGCCGGGGCGCGGGCGAGCTGCTCACCGTCGAACCCGACGGCCCTCTGCCGAACCCACCGGAATGGATCTGAACATCGTCATGACCTACACCGGAGACGTCACGCCCGGCGGTCCGCCGGCCGTGCGCGAGCTCGACCGGCTCACCGTCACCAAGCTGTCGGTGGGCCCGATGGACAACAACGCCTATCTGCTGCGCTGCAACGCCACCGGCGAGCAGGTGCTGATCGACGCCGCGAACGAGGCGCCGCGCCTGCTGGAGCTGGTCGGCGACGGTGGTCTGGCCGCCGTGGTGACCACGCACCAGCACATGGACCACTGGGTCGCGCTGGAGGAGGTGGTGGCCAAGACCGGGGCGCGCGCGCTGGTGCACGCCGACGACGCCGAGGGTCTGCCCATCGAGGCCGAGCGGCTCGGCGACGGCGACACGGTGCCGGTCGGCGACTGCGCGCTGGAGGTCATCCACCTGCGCGGGCACACGCCGGGCTCGATCGCGCTGCTCTACCGCGACCCGGCCGGCACCCCGCATCTTTTCACCGGCGACTCGCTGTTCCCCGGTGGTGTAGGGAACACGGACCAGGACCCGGAGCGTTTCGGCCGGCTCATCGACGACGTCGAGGCCAAGCTCTTCGACCGGCTGCCGGACGACACCTGGTTCTACCCCGGCCACGGCAAGGACAGCACCATCGGCGCCGAGCGGCCCGCGTTGCCGCAGTGGCGCGCCCGCGGCTGGTGAGCACGCCCGGTCCGGCCTCCCCCGTGACGGCCGGACCGGGCGCGGTCAGCCGGTGACCGCCCGCAGCCGGCGCCGGGTGGCGAGCAGCACCGGACCGGCCAGCAGCAGCCCGACCGCCATGGTCAGCACCGTCGGGTTGAGCGCACCGGGCAGCAGGCCGGTCAGCGTCCGCGCGGCGAGCCCCAGCGCCACGTAGAGCCCGGCCCACGCGGTGGCCCCCAGCGCCGCGCAGGCCAGGAACCGCCGGTACGACATCCGCAGCCCGCCGGCGGCCAGCGGCAGCAGCGCGTTGAACACCGGCAGGAACGGCGCCACCAGCACGATCCGTCCGCCGCCGCGGTGCAGCAGCGTCTCGGCGGCGGCCCAGCGGGACTCGCCGATCCAGCCGCCCACCCGGCTGTCCCGCAGCCGCCCGCCCCAGCGCCGGCCGGCGAAGAAGCTCAGCGACCAGCCGGCCAGGCAGCCCGCGACCACCGCCGCGACGGTGAGCGCCCCGCCGGCCGGACGACCCGCGCCGACCGCGGCCAGGACCGCGGCGTCGCCGGGCACCAGCACCCCGATCAGGGGTACGGCGTCGGCGAGCATGACCACGCCGAGCAGCCCCATCAGCAGGATGGTGGGCAGCTCACCGGCGGCGGCCGCGATCTCGTTCATGAGCTGCACGCTATGCCCCGGCGGCACGCCGGCACATCGGGCATGATCCCCCAGTGGTCCCCGACACCCGCCCGGGCGGACCCTTAGGGTCAGCGGGGTCGCAGCACCTGCACCCGGCGTACCGGGGAGTCGACCGAAGGTTCGGTGGTCGGCACCGGATAGCTGGCCACCAGCTCCAGTCCGTCCGGCGGCAGGTGGCCCCGGTCCGGGTCGCCGACCAGCACCTGCACGCCGTGCGCGGCGCACCGTCGCAGGTAGGGCAGGACCCGGGCGGCCAGGCCCGCGTCGTAGAGCGCGTCCCCGGCCACCAGCAGGTCGGCGGCGGCCACCCCGTCGAGCAGGTCGGCGCCGTCGGCGGCGACCCGGACCCGGTTGGCCCGGGCGTTGACGGTGACCGCCGCCACCGCGTACGGGTCGATGTCGTTGGCGACCACCTGGTCGGCCCCGGCGAGTGCGGCGGCGATGGCGACCAGCCCCGATCCGGCGCCCAGGTCGAGCACCCTCCGCCCGGCGACCAGTTCGGGGTGGTCCAGCAGGTGCCGGGCCAGCGCCTGGCCACCGGCCCAGACCGACGCCCAGTACGGCGGCGGCAGCGACCGCCCGGCGGCGGCCTCCATCCGGGCCCACCACAGGATGGCGTCCTCGGCCAGGTGCAGGCGTACCTCCGGCACGAACGGCGTACCGACCAGGCGCAGGCGGTCCGGGCCCCCGCCGGGTGCCGCGATCTCCTGCTCCAGGTCGGCCAGAGCCGTCTGCCTGTTCATCGGGGCAAGCATGCCGTGCCCGGCCCGGCGGCGGGCTCTTTTTCCGGTCGCGCACGTATTCACGGGCGCGCCGCGCGCTTCCGGCAGCGAATTCCGGTCCGGACGGTTACTGTCGGGGTGGTACAGGGCGATCACCGGCCGCGGAGCCGGTGCTCGCTCGCATTGAACAGGGAGAGACGCATGGCAACCGGCACGGTCAAGTGGTTCAACTCGGAAAAGGGCTTCGGCTTCATCGAGCAGGACGGCGGAGGCCCGGACGTGTTCGTCCACTACTCGGCCATCCAGAGCAGTGGCTACCGCGAGCTGAACGAGGGCCAGAAGGTCGAGTTCGAGGTGACCCAGGGGCAGAAGGGCCCGCAGGCGGACAACGTTCGTCCGATGTAACGCGTGCCGGTGGCGGCGGTCGGGCTCCGACCGCCGCCGCAGTGCATCATCAGGACGGCGCGGTCGGCAGGTCGCGCCGTCTCCGTAGTGGCCCGGCCAGCAGGATCAGCGGGGTCAGCGCCAGCCAGGCGGTCATCACCCGGATCGCGCCGCCCGGCCCCCACGCCGCGCCCAGCGCTCCGGCGAGCAGGGCGGCCAGCGGAATCGTCCCGTAGTTGAGCAGATGCATGCTCACCGTGACGCGGCCGAGCAGCCGGTGCGGCGTGTACGTCTGCCGGAAGCTGCCCTTGACCACGTTGCCGAAGGCGACGCCGAGGCTCACCAGCACCCCGCCGAGCACCAGCCAGCCGGTGCGCGCGCCCGGGCCGGCGAGCGGGATCAGCAGCGCGGGCGGGCCGGTCAGGGCGCCGGCGACGAGAAGCGTGCGGGCGCTGCCGAGCCGGCGGGACAGGCGCGCGGCCAGCGCGGCGCCGATCACGCCACCCAGGCTGGCGAGTCCGATCAGGAGGCCGACCAGCCCGGCGGGCAGCTCGGCCGAGCGGACCAGGAACACCACGAGCACCGCCTGGTAGCCGGTGAGCCCGATGTTGCTCGCTGCCCCGAAGACCGTCAGCACCCGCAGGTACGGGTCGCGCACGACGAACCGCAGCCCGGCGGCGACCTCCCGGCGCAGCGACGCCGTACCGGCGGGACGGTGCGGCCGGGCCTCGACGGCGCGGATGCGGCGCAGGCACAGCGCGGAGAACAGGAAGCTCAGCGCGTCCAGCGCCACCGCTGCCACCGCGCCGACGATCTGAGCGACCAGACCGGCCAGACCGGGCCCGACGAGGTAGCTCGCCGTCTGGGTGGCGTGCAGCCGGGCGTTGGCCTCGGGCACCTGCTCGGGACGCAGCAGCGTGGGCAGGTAGACCTGGTCGGCGGTCTCGAAGAACACCCGGGCCAGCCCGGCGCCGAGCGCCACGACCAGCAGGTGGCCGACGGTGAGCAGTCCGAGCAGGGCCGCCACCGGCACGCTCGCGAACAGCGCGGCGCCGGCCAGGTCGGCGGCGATCATCACGGGCCGGCGGCGGACGCGGTCGACCCACGCTCCGACCGGCAGGCCGGCGAGCAGCCACGGCAGCCACGCGGCCGCGGTGAGCACCGCCACCTGGAACGTGGTCGCGTCGAGCACCGCGACCGCCACCAGCGGCAGCGCCACGACTGTCATGTTGCTGCCCACGGCGCTGACCGTGTGGGCGGTCCAGAGCAGCCGGAAGTCGCGGTGCCGGAACAGACCGCCGCGCGGCGGGGCGGGGCGCTCGGACGGGCGCGCGGGGGCGGTCACCACGGGCACCCCGGTACGGCGTTCGCGGCCGGCGCCGGAACGCTGTGGGCGGTCACGGACGGCCCGGGACGCCGTGGGCGAACACGAAGACCGGTTCGCGGCGCTGCCCGTCGTCGGGCACCGGCCGGTCGGCCCATCGGGTGAGCAGGGCGATCACCTCGCGGCCGAGCGCCTCCAACTCGTCCGGGGTCAGGTGCAGCCAGTGGTCGGTGCTGAACGGTGCGTCGTTCCACGCGGCGTGCGTCTCGTCGGACGCGGTGTGCCAGGCCCGCACCAGCTCGGTGTGCCGCGCCAGGTTGAGCGAGCCGGCGGCCTCGACGACCACCCGGGTGGACGGGTCGTCGCCGAAGTCGGACTCGGACCAGCGCACGCCCCGGCTGCGGGGCTTCCACCAGCGTTCCCGGCGGTCGCGGGCCAGCTCGGGCGCCTCGACCAGCAGGTCGGCGGCGGCGAGCACCTTGAGGTGGTGGCTCACGTTCGCCGGCGCCTGGTCGGTGTGCTCGGCGAGCATGCCGACGGTGCACGGGCCGTACACCTTGAGCACGTCCATGAGCCGGCGACGCAGTGGGTGGGCGAGCGCGGCGAGCACCCGCGAGTCGGTGACCTGGCGGACGGTGTGCTGTTCCATGCGGGGAGTCTGGCATCTGCAAGAGCTGTTGCGCAACACCTCTTGCCGAATTGGCCGGACCGCGGCGCCGCGACGCGAGGGTCGCGGCGCCGGACGGTCAGGCGGTCAGCCGGCGGGACAGTTCGTCGGCCACGTCCCGGGCGATCTGCGGCGGGATGGCCTCGGCGATCTTCTCCGGCGGCAGCCCGGCCAGCACCCCGGAGACGATCTGTTCCTCGTCGGTGAAGTCCTTGCCGGACAACTCGTTCACCTGCGCCACCAGCGCCGGCCACGCGCGCAGCATCGCCAGCATCTGCTGCAACGGCGAGTTCGCCATCGGCGGGTTGACCAGGCCGGTGGTGTTCACCGGCGAGATGAGCCAGTTGCGCAGGTTCTGCAGGTCGGCCAGGACGTCGCCGACCGTACGGCCCTTCGAGCCGGTGTTGCCGATGAGCTTGTCGGTCTGTTCCATGTCGTCCTCCGGTTTCACGACGGCGATCATCCCGATCGCGGTGAGGTAGCGGCGGAACAGCGGGGTCTGGTCCCGCCCCGCCTTTGTGGAGTCGCGGAAGAAGCTGAAGTGGGTGTGGAACAGGTGACTGCTGTCACCGCTGGTCCGCCGGCCCAGCCGGTCCCAGCGGCGCACCGTCCGCCCGTCCGGGGAGTAGATGATCTCCCGGATGTCCCGGGTGTCGGCCGCGTTCGCCGCGCACTGCGCCACCATCCAGGCGGAGAAGGTCCGCAGGTTGTGCGTCCCGCCACCGGAGCGGACGGAGAACGTGCCGACGTCCAGCGCCGACGCGTACAGCGTGAGCCCGGACCGGTCCCGGCTGGACTCCACCACCGAGTAGTCGTTCGTGACGACCCGGTCGGAGCCGCAGTGGTAGCCGCCGCGATGGTTGACGTCGCCGACGATGCCGACCTCCGCCGGCTCCAGGTCGTCGGCGCGTACGGCCTTCTTGTCGACGTTGAGGTAGGTGAGTAACAGGTTCCGGACGGCCAGCAGGTTCGCCGGGGCCGACGTCATGGCAGCTCCCCTTCCGATCGATGACCGGCGAGGGCACGACAATCACACCGCGTGATGACATGCGATCCGCGGACGCGCCCCGCCGGATAACTGCACGGCACCGGGCACTTGCTCCGAGCTTAACCACGGTTAGGCGAAAGTGCCCAGCTCAGAGGCGGTTTTTTGAACTATCAGCCCGCTGTGGACGGTGCCGGCACGAGCGGCAGCACCAACGCCGAGGGATGCTCACGATCGTGGAGGACCTCCCGCCAGCCAGCACGGAGGGTCACAGCGGTGCCGAGTGGCTCGCCGGTGCCGGGGTTGCGCGCGTAGCGGGGATGGGCGCCGCCGGAGACCTGCACCCGCAGCCGGTGCCCGGACGCGAAGCGGTACGCCGTCGGCCAGAGCGTCACCGGCACGGTGACCACTCCGGACGGATCGCGCGGGAACCGCCCGGGCTCGACGCGGACCAGGCCGTCGCAGACGTTCCAGGAGCGTCCGCGCCGGTCCACGTCGCACAGACGCACGAACACGTCCAGGTACGACAGTTCGCTGCGCAGGTGGATCTCGGCGCGTACCGGCCCGGCCACCTCGACCGGGTCACGCAACGGCTCGCTGGTGTAGGTGAGCACGTCGGGGCGGGCCTCGACCGGCCGGTTGTCCACCGCGCCGGCCCGCTGGGCGACAAGCAGCGGGCCACCGAGCGACGGGGTGGGGTCGGCCGGGTCGTACCAGATCCGGTCCGGCGCGCCGCGCTCCTGCGGCTCCGGGGCCAGCCCTCCCGCGGAGCGCAGGTGCCACCGGGCGGGCGTGGCCGGTGGCGGCCAGTCCGGCAGGTCACGCCAGCCGCCGCCGGCGCCGCCGACGTGCACCCGCACCGGCGCGCGTTCCGGCCCGGGCCGCCCGGCCAGGTGGGTGTCGAGCCAGTCCAGGCCCTCCCGCAGCGAGGCCAGGAGCAGCCCGGGGCTGCCGTGCGTCCACGGCCCGACGACCAGGCGGGTCCGCGCCCCGGCGGCCCGCAGGCGGGCGTAGTCGTCGAGCTGGGCCGGCAGGAAGATGTCCTGCCAGCCGCTGACCATGGCGACCGGCGCGTGGACCTCGGTGATCCGGTCGCCGAAGACCCGGGTACGCCAGTAGTCGGCGTCTGGGGTGTGGTGGCGCAGCCACTCCTGGAAGAACGGCACCGTCACGCCGGTGGCGACCCGGTCGGCCTCGGCCAGCGGCAGGTGCGCCAGGGCGCGGGCGAGCCGGGGCTGGCCGCGCTTGAGTTCCCACTGCCGGGCCAGCCAGGGCACCGTCTGCGCCTGGAGCAGCTCGGCCCAGGTGAGCACCGTGTCCAGCGCGAACGACTCCCCCGCGTACGTCGAGTCGCGGGTGGCCGACGCGGTCACCACGGCGACCATAGCGCGCAGCTCGTCGCCCGCCTCGGCGGCGAGCGCCCACTGCACGAAGCCCTGGTAGCTGGCGCCGAACATGCCGAACGCGCCGGTCCACCACCGCTGGCGGCGCAGCCAGTCCAGCGTGTCCAGGCCGTCCTCGCGCTCGTGCACGAGCGGGGCGAACTCGCCGCCGGAGCCGAACGTGCCGCGGCACGACTGGATCACCACGTGGAAGCCCCGCTCGGCGATCAGGCGGCCCAGCAGCCGGACCGGCCCGCCCCGCCCGTACGGGGTGCGGATCAGCACGCACGGCGCGGCGGGCAGGCCGGGCGCGTAGTGGTCGGTGCGCAGCGTCACGCCGTCGCGTACCCGGACCGGGATGTCCCGGGTGACGGCGACCCGCCCGGTGCGGGCGGCGGGCAGTCGCAGCGCCGCGGTGGCGGCCCGGGTGACCAGCCGCATGATCAGTCGGCCGGGCCGGAGGCGGCGCCGCGACGGGGGGCGGCGCGGATCTCGTCCCGGTGGGTCCGCATGGAGTGCACCATCTCGGCCATGAACCGGTGCACCACCGCCAGTTCGTCGTCGCTGAAGCGCTCCATCACCTCGTCGGTACGGCGACCCAGCGGACCGAAGAAGCTCTGCGCGAGCGTGGCGCCGCGGTCGGCGTAGTGCAGGAGGATCTTGCGGCGGTCGGCGGTGTCCCGGTCGCGCCGGATGTGGCCGCCGCGTTCCAGCCGGTCGACGAGCGCGGTCACCGAGCCGGAGGAGAGGTTGAGCGCCTCGCCGAGCCGGCCGGGGGTGATCGGGTCGCCCACCAGCTCGGCCTCCATGACCGCGATCAGGGCGTACAGGTCGGTGGCGTTGAGGCCGTGCAGGCCGGCGAACGCGTGCCCGATGTGCTGCGCGTCGACCGAGTAACGACGCAGGTCGTTGGTGATGTCGGCCACCATGCGACCGCGTGGGTCGTCGCGTCGCCGGTACATCCTGTGCGCCGCCACCGCTTGCCGCCACCCCCTGTCGAACAGTTCCGGTTGCAGCATAGAACCACCCCGGATAATCTCGCTCATCAAGATACTCGTTAAGAGAGAATCCCCCGCGACCAATATGTGAGGGCATCAGATGTCTCTGTTCACCCGCGTCGTCCGGGGCCGGCTGGCCGCCTGGCTCACGCTGGCCGCCGCGCTCGTCGTCGGCGTGGTCGCCTTCGGACTGCCGAAGCCGGACAATCCGGCGCCCGTCTCCGACACCGGCCTGTCCGTGGAGTGGCAGTCGACACAGGTCGAGCGGCTCCAGGAGCAGTTGCCCTCCAAGGACGCCCAGACCGCCCTGGTGGTGGTCAGCCGCGCCGACGGGGGCCCGCTCAGCGGCGCGGACCGCAGCACGCTCGACGGCATCTCCGGCGACCTCGGCTCGCTCGCCGCCGGCGGGCGGGTCTCCCCCGCCCAGGTCTCCCCGGACGGCACCGTGGCGCTGGTCGCGGTGCCGCTGTCCACCGAGGGCGGGCCGTCGGCGGTGGTCGACGAGGTGGAGAAGCTCCGCGAGGCGGTCGGTGACCTGCCCGGCGAGCTGACCGTCGAGGTCACCGGCGGGCCCGCGTTCACCGCCGACCTGGGCAAGGTGTTCCAGGGCGCCGACACCACGCTGCTGCTGGTCACCGCCGCCGTGGTGGCGGTGCTGCTGCTCGTCACCTACCGCAGCCCGTTCCTGTGGCTGGTGCCGCTGCTGGTGGTGGGCGCGACCGAGCAGATCACGCTGCGCGTGGTGGAGTCCCTCGTACCGGCCTTCGGCATCTACCTGCCCAGCGGGCAGGTGACGGGCATCGCCAGCGTGCTGGTGTTCGGCGCCGCCACCAACTACGCGTTGCTGCTCATCGCCCGCTACCGCGAGGAGCTGCGCCGCGAGGAGGACCGGTTCGCCGCCATGCGGTCCGCGCTGCGCCGCACCGCCGAGCCGATCCTGGCCAGCGGCAGCACCGTCGTCCTCGGCGTGCTCACACTGCTGCTGTCCGAGCAGGAGACCAACCGGGCGCTCGCACTGGCCTGCGCCACCGGCGTGATCTTCGCCATGCTCTCCGCTCTGTTCGTGCTCCCCGCCGCCCTGCTGCTGTTCGGCCGGGGCCTGTTCTGGCCGTTCGTCCCCCGCGTCGGCAGCGCCGCCCGCGAGGGCCGGATCTGGGGCCGCCTCGGCGAGCTGGTCGTCCGCCGGCCGCTGCCGGTCGCCGCGCTCGCCGTCCTGCTGCTCGCCGGCCTCGCCCTCGGCGGCCTGGGCATCCGCACCGGGCTGTCCGAGACCGAGCAGTTCAGCGAGAAGCCGGAGGCGGTCGCCGGAGCGGAGACGCTCGCCCGGGCGTTCCCGGCCGGCAGCACCCAGCCGGTCGCGGTGCTCACCACCCCGCAGGCCGCCCAGGCCGTCCTCGCCGCGGCCGGCGGCGTCGACGGGGTCGCCTCGGCCCGGCCCGGCGCCGCCGGGGACCGGGTCGCCCAGATCGACGTGGTGCTCACCGCCGAGCCGGGCAGCGCCGCGTCCGACCGGGCCGTGGTGGCGCTGCGCGACGCCGTGTCCGCCGTACCGGACTCGGCACCGCCCGCCGTGGAGGGCGCGGACGCCCCCGACGGCGCCCTGGTCGGTGGTTCGGTCGCCGCGACGTACGACTCGAACGAGGCCAACACCAAGGACCTGCAGCTGATCCTGCCGCTCATCCTGCTGCTGGTCGGCGCGGTGCTGGTGCTGCTGCTGCGCGGGCTGCTGGCGCCGCTGCTGCTGGTGCTCACGGTCATCGGCTCGTTCTTCGCCAGCCTCGGCGCGGCCTGGCTGCTCTTCGACCACGTGCTGGACTTCCCGGCGCTGGACAGCGGGGTGCTGCTGCTCGCGTTCGTGTTCCTGGTCGCGCTCGGCGTCGACTACAACATCTTCCTGGTCACCCGGGCCCGGGAGGACGCCCGGCGCAGCGGCACCCGCGACGGCATGCTGTCGGCGCTGCGGGTCACCGGCGGCGTCATCACCAGCGCCGGCATCCTGCTGGCGGCGGTGTTCGCGGTGCTCGGCGTGCTGCCGCTGATCACGCTCACCCAGATCGGCATCATCGTCTGCATCGGCGTGCTGCTGGACACGCTGCTGGTCCGGACCGTCCTGGTGCCGGCGCTGGCGTTCCTGCTCGGCGACCGGTTCTGGTGGCCCGGACGGATCACCCGGGACGCCGACGCGTCAACCGGGGCGTCGGCCGAGCCGGTTCCCGCACGGGACTGAACCGGCGGGCGGGGGCCGGCGTACGCGCCGGCCCCCGCCCGATCGTCCGGTCGCTCAGAAGCTCAGGCACTCGCACTCGGTCATCAGCGCCCGCACGTTGCGCACGTACTGCGGGTTGGGGATGGCCAGCGGCTGGTCCTCCCGCGCCACCGCGCCGTGCCCGTAGTTGTAGGCGGCGATCACGGCGTTGAGCAGGCAGGAGTTCAGCTCGCTGGTGCACAGCGAGGCGTCGAGCCGGTAGTCGGACTCGAAGTACATGTCGCCGATGTACTTGGTCAGCCAGGCCAGGTAGGTGCCGCCCAGGTAGGCGTTGTCCCGGTAGGCGTCGATGTCGTACGACTGGCCGAACCGCTGGTTCATCCACTCCGCCGTGGCGGGCATGACCTGCATCAGCCCGACCCCGCCGTCACAGGCGATGATGTTGGACTGCCACCCGCTCTCCTGCCAGGCGGTGGCCTTCAGCAGCGCCGACGGGATGCGGATGTCCGGCGCCGAGGTCGGCCAGTAGGTACGCGCCGCGGCGTCGGCGAGCGCCGCCTTGACCTGGCTCTGGCTGGCCTTGGTGCCCCGGTAGGTCGGCTTGCAGCCGTCGTCCACCGGCTTCGGTGGCGCCGGTGGCACCTGGGTCTCGGTCGGCGGCTTCGGCCGGGCCAGCGGCGCCGTGGTCGTGCGGGTCGGCTTCGCCCGCGGCTTCGGTTTCGCCGACGCGCTCGGGCTGGGCCGACCGCCCATCGCCGCGACCGCCGCCGGCTCCTCGCTCGGCGCGTCGGCCGGCGCCTCCTGGGGTTGCTCCGCCGGCGCCGCCGTGGGCAGTTCCACGGCGACCTCCCGCACCGGCTGTTCCTGCTCGCCGCACGCCGTCAGCGTGGCCGCCGCGAACAGCGCCACCACCGTCACGGCCCACCGGCCGAGTCCTCGCCGCATCGGACCTCCCCGTAGTCCCCCGTCGGCGCACCCTAGCAAGGATCGACAGGTCCGGGGGGTACCCGCGACGCGGGCCGGCGCCGCCGGGGCCGGGGCGGCGACTCCGCCGGGACCGCGCCGGCCGGCCGATCACCGGGCTCGGCGTCGGCCGGACGCTCGTCGCGGTCCGCCAGCCGGTTCCGGGTCGCCCACGCCACCACGAACACGGTCGTCCAGGTGAGGCCGAGCAGGACCGCCGTGACGGTGCCGCTGGCCGTACTGAAGCCCAGGTAGAGCCGCGCGCCGGTGACAGTGACCACCCCCGCCGACGCGGCCGTCCACACCGCCGCGCCCACCGGCCAGCGGGCACCCCGCGACAGCAGCCAGGCGAGCGTGCCGAAACTCGCGGTCACCACCGCGTTCTGCGTCGGGAACAGGTCACCGGGGCGGTCCGGGCCGCCCGGACCGGTCAGGTCCGCGACGACGACGAGCAACACCAGCGGTACGGCGGCGCCGACAGTGCCCAGCACCCCGAGCGGGTCGGCC
>NZ_RCVK01000294.1:0-20350 GCF_003667485.1 Micromonospora sp. BL1 | reverse complement strand
GGGGTGGGGCTAGAGGGCCAGGCGGACTGCGGCGGTCAGGACGAGCTGGGCCAGGGCCAAGGGGACCAGGACCAGCCAGCAGAGGCGCTGGAGCTGGTCCTCGCGCAGCCTCGGGTAGCTCACCCGCAGCCAGATGATCACGAAGGCGACAGCGAAGACCTTGAGCAGCGTCCACAGCCAGCCGAGCTGCGCGTCGGCGAACGGGCCCTGCCAGCCGCCGAGGAACAGCACAGTGGTCAGCGCCGCGATCACCACGATGCCCACGTACTCGGCGAGCAGGAAGAACGCGAACCGCAGGCCGGTGTACTCGGTCATGTAGCCGAAGACCAGCTCGGAGTCGGCCACCGGCATGTCGAACGGCGGGCGGCGGATCTCCGCCAGCCCGGCCACGAAGAAGATCACCATGGCCGGTGCCTGCCACAGCAGCCACCACGGCTGCCACGCCTCCACGATGCCGGGCAGGCTCAGCGTGCCCGCCGCCATCGCCACCGAGGCGGCGGCCAGCACCAGCGGCAGCTCGTACCCGAGCAGCTGGGCCGCGCCGCGCAACCCGCCGAGCAGGCTGTACTTGTTCGCCGACGCCCACGCGGACATGAGCACGGCCAGCACCCCGACGCCCACCACGGCGAGCACGAAGAACAGGCCGATGTCCAGCGGCTGGGCGACCAGGTCGCCCGGACCGAGCGGGATGACCAGCAGCACGAGCAGGTACGGCACCAGCGCCACCGCGGGCGCCAGCCGGAACACCGGCCGATCCGCGTCGCGCGGGGTGACGTCCTCCTTCTGCACGAACTTGATGCCGTCGGCGACCAGTTGTGCCCAGCCGTGGAAGCCACCCGCGTACATCGGGCCCAGCCGGCCCTGCATGTGCGCCATCACCTTGTGCTCGGCCTGGCCCACGATCAGCGGCAGCGTGAGGAACGCGACGAGCACGCCCGCCACGCGCAGGACCAGCTCCAACCAGTCCGGCATCAGCTCTCCCCCGCCGCGTCGGGCTCCGGCTCCTGGCGGGGCGGCCCGGTCGGCCGTTCCCCCGGCAGCGGCCGCCCGAGCGGACCCGCCTCCCCGGCCGCCGGAGCAGCGGCGGACCTCGGCCCGGTCTCGCCGGAAGCGGGCGGCTCCGGAGCCTCCCCGCCAGCAGGCCGCGCCGCACCCTCCCCGGCGGTCGCCCGCGCTGCCCCCTCGCCGGGAGCGGCAGGCCGAGCCGAACCCTCGCCAGAAGCAGGCCGCGCGGCACCCTCGCCAGGAGCAGGCCGCGCCGGACGCTCGCCAGGGGCAGGCCGTACGGGACGCTCACCAGGAGCAGGCCGCGCCGGACGCTCCCCGGCGACGGGCCGCGTGGGACGCTCCCCCGGAGCGGGCCGCGCCGCGCGTTCACGGGCCGGGCGCGCCGGCGTACCCCCTCGGGGGCCCTCACCGGCGCCGGCCGCACCGGCCGGCGTGGGCGTCGTGCCCCACTCCCCCGGCGCGGGCACTCCCGGCGGCCGGACCGGCCGGCGGCCGCCGCCGGCCTCCGACTCGCCCGGTTCCTTCGCGCCGGGCCACGGCTTCGCGACCCGGGACGCGAGGACGAACTCCTTGCGCAGCGGGTGCCCCTCGAACTCCGGCGGCAGCAGCAGCGGTCGTAGCTCGCCGTGGCCGGCGAAGTCGATGCCGAACATCTCGTGCGTCTCGCGCTCGTGCCACGCGGCGCCGGGGAACAGGTCGACCACCGACGCGACCACCGGCGTGTCCCGGGGCACCCGGGTACGCAGCAGCAGGCCGTGCCGGTGCCGGACCGACCAGAGGTGCAGCACCACGTCGAAGCCGTCGGCCAGCTCGTCCACCGCCGACAGCCAGTCCAGGAAATCCAGGCCCAGCTCGGCGTCGTCGCGTGCCGCGCGCACCGCGTCCGCCCAGCTCGCCGGGGGTACGTCGACGGTGGCGCGGGCGTACCCCTGACCGCCGGAGACGGACGCGGTGGCCTCGACGGGCGCGAGCAGCGCAACCACTCGCCGGCCGACCTCTTCCGGAGTCATGCGCTGATCCTATGGCCGACGGCTGCGGACCGGGTCGGCCCGCCCGTGCCGGGATCGCCGCTTTGCCGGACGGGCGGCGGCAGCGCGCGGAAAGATGAGGTGTGTGCGCGCTGTGACTGTGACCCCCGGTGTCCCGGATTCGCTGCGGCTCGTCGAGGACTGGCCCGAGCCGCCGCCCGAGGAGGGCGCGATCCTGGTCGAGGCGCTGGCGGTGGGTGTCTGCGGCACCGACCACGAGATCGTGGCAGGCGAGTACGGCGAGGCGCCGCCGGGTCAGGAGCTGCTGGTGCTCGGGCACGAGTCGCTGGGTCGCGTGCTGGAGGACCCGACCGGCACGTTGCAGACCGGCGACCTGGTGGCCGGCGTGGTCCGCCATCCCGACCCGGTGCCCTGCGCGAACTGCGCGGTGGACGAGTGGGACATGTGCCGCAACGGGCAGTACACCGAGCACGGCATCAAGGCACTGCCCGGCTTCGCGCGGGATCGCTGGCGGTTGCAGCCCAAGTTCGCCGTCGGCCTGGACCCGGCGCTCGAGTCCGTGGGCGTGCTGCTGGAGCCGACGAGCGTGGTGGCGAAGGCGTGGGACCACATCGAGCGGATCGGCCGCCGGGCCGAGTGGAAACCGATGACGGTGCTGGTGACCGGCGCCGGGCCGATCGGGCTGCTGGCCGCGCTGCTGGGCAGCCAGCGTGGGCTGTCCGTGCACGTGCTGGACCGCAACACCAGCGGGCCGAAGCCGGAGCTGGTCCGCGCGCTCGGGGCGACGTACCACACGGCGACGGTGCCCGAGCTCGACGTGAAGCCGGACGTGGTGATCGAGTGCACCGGCGCGCCCACAGTGGTGCTGGACGCGATGTGCAAGGCCGCGCCGACCGGCATCGTCTGCCTGACCGGTGTGTCCAGCGGCGGCCGGACCATCAACTTCGACGCCGGGGCGCTCAACCGGGAGCTGGTGCTGGAGAACAACGTGGTGTTCGGCTCGGTGAACGCCGGCCGGCGGCACTGGGAGATGGCCGCCGAGGCGCTCGCCCAGGCCGACCGGTCGTGGCTGACGTCGCTGATCACCCGCCGGGTGCCGCTGTCGAGCTACCGCGAGGCGTACGCGCCGGCTGGCGAGGACATCAAGGCGGTGCTCGACTTCACGCAGTGAGGCGGGGCGCCGGATCCGGCGCCCCGGCCCTCAGATGCCTGGTAGCCGGCCGTTGCGGAACAGGTCCACGAAGAGCTGGTGGTCCTCGCGCGCCCGGATCCCGTACCGGTGCCCGAAGTCGACCAGGTAGTCGACGAACGCCTCCGGGTCGGCGTCGACGACCGCGACGATCGCCTCCTCGGTGGAGTAGTCGACCAGGTCGTGGCTGGACTCGTCGTCCGCGACCGAGTGCATCCGGGCCACCGCCCGGCCCAGGTCGGCGAGCACGCCGGCCAGTTCCTCCGGCTCGTTCACGTCGGCCCAGTCCAGGTCCGCCGCGTACGGGGACACCTCGGCGACGAGCTGCCCGACGCCGTCCAGCTCGGTGAAGCCCAGCCACGGGTCGGCGTGCGCCTGCAACGCGCGCTGCGACTCGGCGGTGCGGTGCCCCTGGTGCCGGAAGTACGAGCGGACCCGCTCGTCGTCGACGTAGCGCGCCACGGCCGGCACCTGCGCCTGCTTCATGTAGATGACGACGTCGTTCTCCAGCGCCTGGGTGTGCCCCTCCAGCAGCAGGTTGTACGACGGCAGCCCGGCCGACCCGATGCCGACGCCCTTGCGCAGCACCACGTCCTTGATGCCCGCGGCGACCGGGCGCATCCGGGTGGTCGAGTCCGGCAGCGTGTGCAGGTAGTCGGCGAACGCGGCGCACACCTTCTCCCGGGTGGCGTCGTCGATCTCGTGCACGCCGTCGCCGAGGGAGAACCGGCGCTCGTAGTTGTCGATCGTGGTCTGCGCGGCGAGCAGGTCAACCCGGGTGTTGAGCCGAGCCTGCTGGAGCACCCGGCGCAGCACGCCGTCGGCGTTGTCGAGCGTGATCGAGCCGATCGCGTCGTCCCCGCCGGCGGCGATGGCCCGCAGCTCGGCCAGGTACGACCGGGCGAAGCCGGTCACCAGCTCGCCGATCACCCGGTCGGAGAGCGCCTTGGCGTAGCCGAGCAGCGCCACGCTCGCGGCGAAGCGCTTCAGGTCCCAGGTGAACGGCCCGACGTACGCCTCGTCGAAGTCGTTGACGTTGAACACGAGCTGCCCGGAGGCGTTCATGTAGGTGCCGAAGTTCTCGGCGTGCAGGTCACCGTGGATCCACACCCGGCTGGTCCGCTCGTCGAGGAACCGGTCGCTGCCGAAGTCGCCGCGCTGGTCGGCGTAGAACAGCGCGGCGCTGCCCCGGTAGAAGGCGAACGGTGACGCCGCCATCTTGCGGAACTTGCGGCGGAACGCCGCCGGGTCGATCGCCATGGACGCGCCGAACTCCTCGGTCAGCACGTCGATGATGAATGCGGAGCGCTCCTCCGCGAGGTCGGTCATGAGCCGCAGGCTAGCCACCGGGCGCCAGTCGACGGCCCGTTCCGGCCCGGCCCGGTGGCCGGTACGACGGCGGTCGCCGCCGTACCGGCCGATCGTCGACCGTCAGCGCCCGGTGCGCGAGTCAGGTCGAATGCCCAGCGGGGCCGCGGCTGCGCGGGCCACGCCCGTGGGGGGAGCCCCGCAGGTGGAGTCGGTGTTCATCGCGACGGTGGTGGTGGCGCCGACCTTGACCCGCACGGTCTGGGCCTGTCGGCTGCCGTACCAGCAGTCCTTGTTCACCCAGTACTGGACGTAGACGTCCTGCGTGCGGTGCCCCTTGACGGTGAACGACCCACCGCTGCCGCTGTCGAAGTATCCGTAGGAGGCGCTGGCGATGTCGCCGGTGCGCGCGTTGTACGTCCAGACGTAACCGGTGGCCCACGGGTCGGCCGGGTCGGTCACCTTGCCGGCGAGCACGCCACCGGCGACCAGCTTGGCGTTGACGGTTGCCGTGCCACCCGATTTGACCTGGGTGTACGTGGCGGCGAAACGGTCGGCGACATTGCCGGACCACTGCCAGGCGTAGCCGCTGTTGGCGTTCGGTGCGAACTCGACCGGCCAGCGGTAGGGGCCGAGGTCGTTGATGGTGTAGCGGCCGGAGGCGTCGGAGCAGTTCTTCCCGAAGATGGCGCCCTGGCCGGGGTGGAAGGCGTACGGGTAGGAGCAGACGCCCGGGACCACCTCGCCCGCGGCGTTGCGGACCGTACCGGTGATCGTGCCCGGCTGGTCCATCCGGATGGTCGGGATGGTGATGGTGCGTGCCGCCTGCAAGGTCACCGCCAGCGCCGCGCGCTGGTCGCCGCTGCCGCCGGCGGCGGTGACCCACTGGTCGCCGTACCGGCGCACCGGCGGGTTGTACGGGTTGTCCGCCTGGTAGGCGTACACGTTCCAGGTCGCGAGTTCGTCAGCCTCGAACGGGCCGACCTCCAGGCGGCCGTCCGCGCCGGAGCAGTACTGCCACATGTGGGCGGACTGTCCACCCCACTTGGGCTGGACCAGGTGTACGCAGATCCCGTCGACCGGGGCGGAGGTGGCCGCGTCCCGGACCGTGGTGGTGAAGGCCGCACCGGGCCGCAACGCGTACGAGACCTCGGTGACAGCGCCGCGCCGCACGTCGACCGTCGGCTGCGGGTCGGCGGGGAAGTACGAGGCGCCGCCGGTCACCTCCGTCGTCCAACTGCCCGGTTGCACGTCGGTGACCCGGACCAGGCCGTTCGTGCCGCAGACGAACTCGTCGCGGCCTCCCATGACGTACAGGCAGGGACGCGGCACGGGCTTGCCGGTGACCGAGTCGGTCACCCGGGCCTCGATCTCCCCTAGCGGCAGCACCTGCTCGTCGACGGTGAGCGTCGCGCCGTCGGCCACCTCGAACACGGTGGCGGTGTCCCGGGTCTCCTGACCCGGGACCCACTGGTAGCCACGGCTGTTGTCGTAGACGGAGATCCGGTACCGGCCGGGCGGCACGTTGTCGATCTGGTAGCGCCCGTCGCCGAGGTTCCAGGTGTAGGCGATGGCCTCGTAGTTCGAGTCCTCGCCGTAGATGGTGACCGTGGCCTCGACCGGCGCGCCGGTCTCGTCGGTGATCCGGCCCTTGATCCCCGCCGATCCCTGTCCGAGCCGGACGTTCTGCTCGACGAGGTCGTACGCCGGAAGGCTTATCCGGTCCGCGTTCAGGTAGTCCGGGGCGGAGTACCACCACTCGGTCCGGAAGCCGTCGGCGTGCACCCGGATCTTGTAGCTGGTGGTGGTGTCGGCGGTGCCGGGGATGGTGTAACGCCCTTGCGCGTCCGAGCAGTACTCGGCGGCCACCTCCTCCGGTGAGGTGTGCAGGGCGAGACAGGCGTTCGCGACCGGCTCACCGTCTGCGTCGGTGACCAGCCCGGTGTAGCCGACCGCTTCAGCGGCCGCCGGTGTGGCAGAGAGGGAGATCGTGGCGAGCGCCGCCAGAAGGGCGGCCCCCGCAGCCCGCAGTCGTGTCATGCCAGCAACATAACGGTGACCGTCGACATTCAAGATCATCCAAAGAGGTGAACCGCGTCGCCGTTCGCCCCGCACGGCGTGCGCTCAGGCCGGCGGACGTACCGGCGGTGCGGTGAGCGCCTCCACCGGCCGCGCCACAGCGTCCGCCGGGGAGGTGAGCGCGTCGGGGCGCGGCACGCCACCGACGCCCGACTGCTCGGCGGCGATCTTCTCCTGGAGGCGGAGGATGCCGTGCAGCAGCGCCTCCGGACGCGGCGGGCAGCCGGGCACGTACACGTCGACGGGGATGAGCTGGTCGACGCCCTTGGTCACCGAGTAGGAGTCCCAGTACGGGCCGCCGCAGTTGGAGCAGGCGCCGAACGAGATCACGTACTTCGGCTCGGGCATCTGGTCGTAGAGCCGCTTGACCGCCGGGGCCATCTTGTCGGTGACGGTGCCGCTGACCACCATCAGGTCGGCCTGCCGGGGCCCGTGGGCGAACGGGATCACGCCGAGCCGCATGAAGTCGTGCCGGCCCATGCTGGTCGCGATGAACTCGATGGCGCAGCAGGCCAGCCCGAAGTTGAACACCCAGAGCGAGTAGCGGCGGCCCCAGTTCAGCACGAACCGGATCGGCTCGCCGAGCACGGCCGGCACCTGCACCTCGGGCCTCCCCTGTCTGCGAAACTCCGCTGTCCCTGAACCGACAGTCAACCACAGCACCCGGATCGGCAACCCTCGCAACCCGTACGGGCGTCAGGGCGTGTGACCGGCGTGACCGCGTCGGCGGTACGCACACGGGGAGGACCAGGTGACGGTGACGAGGGAGCCGATGCTCGACGAGCCACCCGAGGGGACAGCGAGGCGCGCCGAGCGGCGCGAGGCGGTCGACTTCGACGGGCTCTACCACGCACACTTCCGGTCCCTGACCATTCAGCTCACCGCCTACTGCGGTGACCTGTCCCAGGCGCAGGACATGGTGCAGGAGGCGTTCTGCCGGGCGTTCGCCCGCTGGTCCCGGGTGTCCCGCTACGACGACCCGGTGGCCTGGGTCCGCCGGGTGGCCTGGAACCTGGCCACCAGCCGCTGGCGGCGGCTGCGGACGGCCCAGGCGTGGCTGCACCGGCAGCGGGAGGAGTACGTGCCGGGGCCGGGTCCGGACCGGGTCGCGCTGACCGCCGCGCTGTCCGAGCTGCCGGCCCATCAGCGCCGCGCCGTGGTCCTGCACTACCTGGCCGATCTCAGCGTCGCGCAGATCGCGGCGCAGGAGGACGTGCCGGAGGGCACCGTCAAGTCCTGGCTGTACCGGGGGCGGGCCGCGCTGGCGGCGAAGCTCACCACCACGAGCGAGGTGAACCACAGTGACTGAGCCCGACGACATCCTGGTCGGCGGCGAGTTCGCCGAGTTCCGCGCGGCGTACGCCCCGGTGGTGCACCCGGCCGGGACGGCCGCGGTCCGGCGCACGGTCCGGCGCCGTCGCCGGCGGACCGCGGTGGTCACCGCGACGGCCGTGGTGCTCGCCGTGGTGATCCCGGTGGGCGCGAACGCCGCCCTGGACCGGCGGCCCGGACCACCCCCCGCTCCCGCGCAGACCGTCACCCCGACCCCGTCCGTGAGCACGTCGCCGTCACCGTCGACGCCGCCGCCGAGCACGGCCGGCTCGACCCCGGCCGTTCCGGACGGGCGGATCACCCGGTCCCAGCTGCTCGCGGCCCAGCTCGACCTCGCGTCCTGGCCGGACGCACCGAAGACCTGCGTCAGTGACGACGTCCGGCTCCGGTCCGGCCCGCAGAACGAGTCGGTCCCGACGCTGCTCGCCGGGCCGGAGTACGCCGACCTCGACGGTGACGGCGCGACCGAGACCGTCGTCCTCGTCGCCTGCCGCTACGGCGAGGCGTCGGGCAAGCAGGTGCTCGCCTTCGATCGGGACGGGGACGGCCGGATCATCACCATGGGCCGGGTGGTCGGCACCCGTGAGGGCATGGGTGACATCACCGAGTTCTCGGTGCGGGACGGCGGGGAGGTCCGGGCGCACATCGCGGACATCCAGCCCTGTTGCGGCACGCCCGAATGGGCGCCGCAACGACAGTGGCGGACGTACGCCTGGAACGGTGAACGGTTCCGGCAGGTCGACGGACCCACGAAGTTCGGCACCGACCCCCGTCTGACCGATCTCACGATGACCGCCCGCGACGTGGTGGCCGGGCCGCCGGACAGGGAGGGGATCCGGAAGGTCACGGTCACCGTGACGGTGGTGAATCACGGGCCGGTGAGCGTGCGTCAGCTCGGGTTCACCGGTTGGTACGACTACACGAGACCGAACGGGTCCGCCCTGGACCGGTGCCGGAACGTGCGTCTCGACGGGGGCATCGCCTGCGTGCTGGACACCCTGTCGGTGGGCGCGAGCAGGACGTACACGTTCACGTTCGACCATCCGGCGACCGCCGCGGAGCCGCCGACGCTGCGCGCGATCCACATCGACTCGCAGGAGCGGTACTGGAACGACCTGACCTGGAAGGACAACCAGGTCGAGCTGACCTCGGTCGGCTGACCGACAGATCTGATCCGCAACCGACCGTCCGATTCGGACGTGTCACCAGCATCGGACGGACGGAGATGCCGCCGTCCGGCAACGGGGAATCACGGGAGGAACAGCATGACCACACGTACGGCACGGATCGCCACCGCACTGCTCGGTGGGACCGCCGCACTGATCACCCTGGCCGCGCCGGCCGCCGCCGCGCCGAGCGCCGCCACCGCCGGCCGCGTTGACGTCACGGCGCAGCGGCTCGTCCTCGACCCGACCGACCGGGGGTACGTCGGGACGCTCACCGCGACGGTGACCAACCGGCGGCCGACCGCGACGTGGGTGAGCCTGGTCGTCACCGAGCCGGCGGGGGCCTCGTTCACCACGATCGAGCCCGGCGGTGGCTGCTTCTACACCCGCCTGGTGGAGAACCGGCTGGTGATCGGCTGCGGCGGCGAGCAGATCGAGGCCGGCAAGAGCCTCACCTTCCGGCTCGGGTTCCACGTCTGGACCACCGCGCGCAGCTACCCGATGGTCGCGAACGGCGGGCGGATCGAGGTCGTCCCGGACGGCGCCGCCGCGGCTTCCGACGCCACCGGGTTCACCACCCTCTTCCGCTCCACCACCGGCAGCCTGCGCAAGCCGCGCCCGTACGTGCAGGCCGTCGACACCGACCTCGGCATCCGGGGCAGCGCGGTGACGCTGACCCCGCAGCCGGACGGCACCCTGCTCGGCCGGATGCCGGTCACCGTGCGCTACGGCAACGACGCGCCGACCTTCGCTCTCGACGTCGCCGCCGCCCTGCCCGCGGGGGTGCAGGTCGACCACATCGAGCCGCAGGACATGCCGAGCTTCCCGTACGGGTTCTCCGTGCCGGGCGACCGGTTCGTGCCGGGCGAGGAGCGCACCTTCGACGTCTTCCTCCGGGCGCCCGTCGGCACGCCCGCGGGTGAGCTGGGTACCGGCAGCCTCACCGTGACCGGGAGCTACTTCTACGGGGCCGACGACCCGCAGGACGTGGACCCGTCGGACAACACCACCTCGTTCCCGGTGACCGCCGCCGCGAGCTGACCGTCGCCCGCTCGGCCGGCGCCCACGCGCCGGCCGGGCGTCGCCGTGTCACCAGGCCGGGCGCTGGAGCAGCCCGACGAACTCGGCGAGCAGCCGTTCCCGCAGCCGCGCCGGGGCGGCGTCGAGCAGCGTGTTCACCACCGCCATCCGGTCCGGCACCCCGGCGCCGCCGGCCAGGCCGAGCCCGTCGGCGAGCCCGGCCACCAGCTCGGGGGTGAGCGCCTCCGGCGTGAGGCTGCCGGCCAGCGCCAGCAGTTCCGGCGGCAGCACGACCGGCCCGGCGGCGCGGGCCGCCGCGACCGCCTCGGCCAGCGCCGGGCCGAACTCGGCCACCCGGGGCGCCACCGCCGCGGTCACCGTGAGGTGGACGCTGGCCGGCAGATCGGCGTACGTGAGCTGGGGCTGGGTGTGCCAGCCACGCGCGGTCAGCTCGTCGACGAGCACGAACAGGTCGAGCCCGGGATCGTCACTGGTGAAGCAGACCACTGTGGTCTCCGGTTCGGCCATCAGCCGCAGCCCGCCGGTGGCCCGTACCGCGCCGGCCAGCCCGGCGACCGCGTCCCGGGTGGCGGCGGCCAGCCGCAGGTAGCCGTCCTCGCCGAGGTGGCGGAGTGTGGCGTACGCGGCGGCGATCGGCCCACCGGACCGGGTCGAGGCGATCACCGGGTTGACCATCGTGTAGCCGGGCCAGTCCGCGTACGCGAAGAACTGCGGCGCGCGCAGCGCCGGATCGCGGTGCAGCAGCACCGAGACGCCCTTCGGCGCGTACGCGTACTTGTGCAGGTCCACCGAGATCGAGGTGACCCCCGGTACGGCGAAGTCGAACGGCGGCACCGGCGCGCCGAGCCGGCGCAGCCAGGGCAGCGCCCAGCCGCCGAAGCAGGCGTCCACGTGGCAGCGCACCCCGGCGGCCTGCGCGACGGCGGCGATCTCGGTCACCGGGTCGACCACCCCGTGCGCGTACGACGGGGCGGACGCCACCACCAGCACGGTCTCCGGGCGGATCGCGGCGGCCACCGCCGCCACGTCCGGCCGCAACGTCACCGGGTCGACCGGCACGGTGTCGAGCGCGACCCGCAGGTAGTGCGCCGCCTTGGCGAACGCGGCGTGCGCGCTCGCCGGCGCCACGATCCGCGGCTCGGTCAGGTCGGGGCGGGCGTCCCGGGCCGCCTTGACGGCGAGCAGCAGCGACTCGGTGCCGCCGCTGGTGACGCTGCCGACCACGTCCGGCGCGCCGGTGCCGGGGCCGCCGCCGAGCAGCCGGGCGGCGGCGCCGACGAGCGCGTTCTCCATCGCCAGCAGCGACGGGAACGCGGTCGGGTCGAGGCCGTTGACGTGCGCGCTCTCCGCGTACGCGGCCTGCGCCAGCGCGTCCAGCCCGGCCACACCGGGGTCGTAGACGTACGCGAACAGCCGCCCGCCGTGCGTCGGACGGTCGGCGGCGCGCAGCGCGCGGACCTCGTCGAGTACGTCTTCCGCGGGCATCCCCCGCGCGGGCAGCGCGCCCACGTCTGCCGTGTCGGTCATCGGGTGGTTCCTCTCGTGGACGGGCCGGGCGGGCGGTGCGTGCTCATGCCCGAGCGGCCGGTGCGGCGCCGTCGGCCTCGGGTACGGCGGCGGCCGACGTGGTGGCGCCGGGCGCGGTGGCGTCGGACGCGGTGGCCAGATGGGCCGGGGTCAGGGTGTAGCCGCGCAGCAGCACCAGCGGGATCGCCACCAGCAGGGCCGGCACCACGGTGAAGCCGAGCAGCACGCCGAGACGGGCCGTGTCCGACTGGACGGCGGCGGTCCCGGTGGACGAGGAGACGTAGCCGGAGAGCTGGAGCACCAGCCCGTAGATGCCCGGCCCCAGCGCCAGCCCGAACGTCTCGCCGGCGGTCCACAGCCCGGTGAACACCCCGGCCTGCCGCCGCCCGGTGCGCGCCGTGTCGTACGCGATGCAGTCCGGCAGCATGGCCAGCGCGAACACCTGCTGGCCCGCGTACCCGACGCCGATCACCGCGACCACCGCGTAGGCCGCGGCGGCGGGCAGAGCGGGCGCGGCGACCAGGGCCAGCGCGCCCACCGCGAAGATCAGCGACGCGGCGACCAGCGACGCCCGCTTGCCCAGCCGGGCGCCGGCCCGCGACCACAGCGGCATGACCAGCAGCGCGGGCGCGACGAAGCAGGCGAACAGCAGCGTCGGGCCGCTGTCCGGCTCGCGCAGCACCTGGTCGGCGAAGTACTTCACCCCGGCCAGCACGGTGGCCACCCCGGCGGACTGGATCACGAAGCAGATCAGCAGCACCCGGAACGGCCGGTTGCCGGTGGCGACCGCGAGCTGCGCGCGCAGGCTCGGCTCGCTCTCCCCCACCGTCCCGGTCGGCGCGGACCGGGTGCCGAGGAACACGCCGACCGTGCCGGCGACGATCAGCGCGGCCACGAACAGGCCCATCCACCGGTGGCCCGGAACGCCGTCGCCGCCCGCGGTCACCACCGCCGGGGCCACCGCGCCGGAGACCAGGATGGCCAGCGCCAGCACCGCGATCCGCCAGGTCATCAACCGGGTACGCTCCGCCGGGTCGGCGGTCAGCTCGGCCGGCATGGCCACGTACGGCACCTGGAAGAACGCGAACGCGGTGGCTGTCGCCAGGAACGCCAGCGCCACGTACGCGGCGGCGGCCGGACCGTTCGCGAACGGCGCGGCGAAGATCGAGGCGAACAGCACGGCGAGCGCCAGCCCGCCACCGAGCAGGTACGGCCGGCGCGCGCCCCAGCGGGAGCGGGTCCGGTCGGAGATCCGCCCGGCGACCGGGTTGACCAGCACGTCCCACGCCTTCGGCAGCAGCACCAGCAGCGCGGCCAGCCCGGCGGCGACACCGAGCGTGTCGGTGAGGTACGGCAGCAGGAGCAGCCCGGGCACGGTGCCGAACGCGCCGGTGACCAGGGAACCCAGCGCGTACCCGAGGTGCACCCGGCGAGGCAGGCCCGAAGCTGTCATGGAGCCGAATGCTACTCACGTTATGGCCCGGGTCACATCCCCTCCTCCGGCGACCAGGAGGCCGCCGCCAGGTCCACCCGGTCGCCGCGCAACGGGCACCCCTCGGCGAGCAGCCGTTCCCGGGCCCTGCGCTCGTGACCCGGCGGCATCCGGCCGGCCGCGTTCACCACCCGGTGCCACGGCACCCCGCCGCCGTGGCGCGCCATGATCGAACCGACCAGCCGCGGCGACGCCCGTCCCGAGCGCTCGGCCAGCGCGTCGGCCACCGCCCCGTACGACATCACCCGCCCCGGCGGGATCCGCTCGACCAGCGCCAGCACCGCCTCGACGTACTCGTCAGGTGTCACGAGCTGCCACGATATGGGAACGCGCCGCGGCGCGGCAGACCGCAGCGCGCAGAATGGTCGGGTGCGTGAAGCAGTCACCTCGGCCCGCCGGATCGTCGTCAAGATCGGTTCGTCCTCGCTGACCACCGCGACGGGCGGCCTGGACGACGCCCGGGTCGACGCGCTCGTCGACACGCTCGGCGGGCTCGCCGCCTCCGGCCGGGAGGTGGTGCTGGTCTCCTCCGGCGCGATCGCCGCCGGGCTCGCCCCGCTGCGGCTGCCCCGGCGCCCGCGCGACCTGGCCACCCAGCAGGCCGCCGCCAGCGTCGGCCAGGGCCTGCTGATCGGCCGGTACGCGGCCGCGTTCGCCCGGCACGGCCGCACCGTCGGGCAGGTGCTGCTCACCGTGGACGACGTGACCCGGCGCGCGCACTACCGCAACGCGTACCGGACGCTGCGCAAGCTGCTCGACCTGCACGCCGTGCCGATCGTCAACGAGAACGACACGGTGGCCACCGAGGAGATCCGGTTCGGCGACAACGACCGCCTGGCCGCGCTCGTCGCCGCGCTCGTCGACGCCGACCTGCTGGTGCTGCTCTCCGACGTCGACGCGCTCTGGACCGGGAACCCGGCCCGTCCCGGCAGCACGCGGATCACCGAGGTGCACGGCGAGGGCGACCTCGCCGGCGTGGACATCGGCGGGGCCGGTCGCGCCGGGGTGGGCACCGGCGGCATGGTGACCAAGGTCGAGGCGGCCCGGATCGCCACCGGCTTCGGCATCCCGGTGGTGCTCACCGCCGCGCCGCTGGCCGCGCCGGCGCTGGCCGGGGAGCCGGTCGGCACGTCCTTCCACCCGGGCAGCCGCCGCCCCGCCGCCCGTCTGTTCTGGCTGGCGCACGCCACCGCCCCCCGCGGCCGCCTGCACCTCGACCCGGGCGCGGTGCAGGCGGTGGTCGGCCGCCGCAAGTCACTGCTGCCCGCCGGCATCACCGCCGTCGACGGCGCGTTCACCGCCGGGGACCCGGTCGACCTGGTCGACACCGCGGGCGCGCCGGTGGCCCGGGGCCTGGTGAACTACGACGCGGTGGAACTGCCCGGCCTGCTCGGCCGTTCCACCTCCGAACTCGCCGCGGCGCTCGGCCCGGCGTACGAACGTGAGGTCGTCCACCGCGACGACCTCGTCCTGCTGTGAGCCCCACCGGTGAAGGAGTACGCACGATGAGCGTCGTCGAGCAGGCCCGGCGAGCCCGGGACGCGGCGGAAGCCCTGGCCACGGCCACCCGTACCGTCAAGGACGCCGCGCTGCACGCGATGGCCGACGCGCTCGTGGCGCGCACCCCGGAGGTTCTGGCGGCGAACGCGGCGGACCTGGCGGCCGGGCGCGAGGCCGGGCTGTCCGCGGCCGTGCTGGACCGGCTCGCGCTCGACGAGGGCCGGGTGGCGGCCATCGCGGACGCGCTGCGCCAGATGGCCGCGCTGCCCGACCCGGTGGGCGAGGTGGTACGCGGCTCGACGCTGCCGAACGGCCTGGAGCTGCGCCAGGTGCGGGTGCCGTTCGGGGTGGTCGGCATCGTCTACGAGGGCCGGCCGAACGTGACAGTCGACGCCGCCGGGATCTGCCTGAAGTCCGGCAACGCGGCGCTGCTGCGCGGCTCCTCGTCGGCCGCCCACTCCAACGCGGCGCTGGTCGAGGTGCTGCGCGACGCGGTCTCCGGCGCCGGGCTGCCGGCGGACGCGGTGCAGCTGCTCGACTCCAGCACGCGCGACTCGGTCAAGGAGCTGATGCGCGCCCGCGGCCTGGTCGACGTGCTGATCCCGCGCGGCGGCGCGTCGCTGATCCGCGCCGTGGTCGAGGAGTCGACCGTGCCGGTGATCGAAACGGGCGTGGGCAACTGCCACGTGTACGTGGACGCCGCCGCCGACCTCGGCAAGGCCCTGGCGATCACGCTGAACGCCAAGACCCAGCGGCTGTCCACCTGCAACACCGCCGAGTCGCTGCTGGTGCACCGCGACGTCGCGGAGGAGTTCCTGCCGGCCGTGCTGGCCGCGTTCGCCGACGCCGGGGTGACCGTGCACGGCACGCCCGCCGTGGCCGCCCACTCCGACGCCGTGGTGCCGGCCACCGACGAGGACTTCGGCACCGAGTACCTCTCCGCCGACATCTCCGTCGCCGTGGTCGACTCGCTCGACGCGGCGGTCGCGCACATCCGCCGGTACGGCACCGGCCACACCGAGGCGATCGTCACCGACTCGCAGCGCACGGCCCGAGAGTTCGTGGCCCGGGTGGACGCCGCCGCTGTCATGGTCAACGCGTCCACCCGGTTCACCGACGGCGGCGAGTTCGGCTTCGGCGCGGAGATCGGCATCTCGACGCAGAAGCTGCACGCGCGCGGCCCGATGGGGCTGCCGGAGCTGACCAGCACCAAGTACGTGGTGACCGGAGACGGCCACCTGCGCTGATCGACCTTGCCTCCTGTGGCGCGCCAGATCGGGGAGGTGGTGGTATCCCAGGGCCTCTGATGCCACCACCTCGCCGCACTGGTCGAGCACGCGCCAGATCGGGGAAGTGGTGGTATCCCGGCGCCTCTGATGCCTCCACTCCCCCGAACTGGTGTTGATCATCGATGGCCGGGCTACGCGATCGGGAGTGGATCTCCGTCGGCCGGTGTGGCGGGGTCGACCGGCGGAGTCGTACCGGGCTGCGGCGGTGCGGCGATCACCTGGGCCGTGGGCTCCGACGGCGGCATGACCAGCGGAGGCAGCCCCGAGGGCACCGGGGCGGCCGGTGGCACCGCGACCGCCGGAGGCAGAGCGGGCGGCACCGGGCCGGGCAGCAGGTCCGGCACCGGCTGCACAGCAGGCCCGGTGCTCTCGCCGGGGAGCAGATCGGGTGTGACGATCCAGGCGGACCACGGCCCCTGCCCGCTGTCCAGCCCGGCCGGCACCTCTACACCGGCCGACGGATCGGGCACCGCCCCCGATCCGGGCGTGGCATCCGGCCCGACGTCCGGACGGAACCAGGTCTGGGGCCCGAGAGCCCGGGCCGGAAACAGATCCGGCGCGCCGTCCGGACCGACTGACGGCGCGGGCGCGATCCCCGATCCGGCCGACGGGTCGGTGCCGAAACTGGACGACAGGTCAGAGCCGAAGCCCGCTGACGATTCGGGATCGCGGCCTGCCGATGGCTCGGAGCCCCGACGGGACGACGGATCGAGATCCGGACCCGCCGACGCGGCCGATGCCTCGGCCGGGCCGGTCAGCGGTCGAGCCGGGGCGGGCAGCGGAGGCACGGACGCGGACGGCGGAGACGCGGACTCGGGGACGGGCGGCGGAGACGCCGATGCGGGGAGCCGGCGCGGGCGCGGGACCGGCACCGCTGGCGGCGCGGGCAGCTCGGCGGTCTGCGGCACCACGAACGGCGCTCCGGACACCGGGGCTTCGGGCGTGTTCGGGCGGCACGCGCGGATCGCCCGCAGCGTGGTGTGCACGTCGAACTGGTGGCCGTCGTCGCTGTCCCAGCCGCCGTCGCTGCGCTGCGTCTCGGCGAGCCGCCGGCGCGCCGACACCAGCAGCCACTGCTCCTCGCCCACGTCGACGCGGCGCAGCGTGGCGGCCAGCCAGGCCACGTCGGCCGGGGACATCCGGGGGATCCGGTCGGCCAGCACCGCCTGGATGCGCGCCGACTCGTAGTACATCTGCTGGCGGTGCAGCACCGCGGCGGCGAGCCAGCCGGCGGGCAGGAAGGACGGCCAGCTTCCGTCCGGCGCGAGCTGGGCGGCGAGCGTCTGCGCCGCCGCCTGCACCACACCGGCGTACGCGCCGCCGACCCGGTGGTCGAGCGGCCCGGCGGCCCGGGCGTCGAGTCCCGCCACGGTGAGCCAGAACCCGGCGTTGGCGGTCTGGTAGAGCCGGGCCTCGGGGTCGCCCGGGGTGGCCCACTCGGGGGCGAGCCCGGCCAGTGACGGGTCCTCGTCCCAGCCGCCGTCGGGCAGTTGCCGGGCGGCCAGCCAGTCCAGCGCGTGCCGGGCGGCCGGGCGGCCCAGCGCGCCGAGGTCGTCCAGCTCGGCCAGGCGGAAGCAGGTGGCGTCGACGGAGGCGACCTCGCCGTCGAGGACGGCGGGCCAGCCACCGCCCGGCGCCTGCCCGGCCTCGGCGGCGTCGAGCACGTCGGGCGGTGCCGGGGCGCCGGAGCGCAGCCGGGAGAGACGGGCGCGGTCCACCGCGTCACCGTGAGCGACGACGAATCCGATCGCCGCGTCCAAGTCCACCACGGCACTGACGGTACTGGTGCAGCCGAGGTTACGCCTCGGTAGCTCGGTCAGGGCCGGTACCGCCCACCGGCCCTTGAGATCATCCGCCGTTGGGGTGCGCGACCGGGTGTTTGCCCATGCCAGGGGGCACGGAAAGCGCGATGGGCCCGCCCGGAGCGCCGGGCGGGCCCATCGACACGACTCAGTACGACGGCAGCGACGGGTCGATCTGCTTGACCCAGGAGAGCACGCCGCCCTGGACGTGCACCGCGTCGGTGAACCCGGCCGCCTTCAGCGCGGCGAGCGCCTCGGCGGAGCGGACGCCGGACTTGCAGTGCAGCACGATCTGCCGGTCCTGCGGGAACTTCGCCAGCGCCTCGCCGGACAGGATCTCGCCCTTGGGGATGAGCGTCGAGCCGGGGATCCGGACGATCTCGTACTCGGCGGGCTCGCGCACGTCGACCAGGAAGATGTCCTTGCCGGAGTCCTGCCAGTCCTTCAGCTCCAGCGCGGTGATGGTCGAGTCGACCACCGCCTCCTGCGCCTCGTCGGAGACCGCGCCGCAGAAGTCCTCGTAGTCCTCCATCAGGTCGGTGAGGGTCGGGTTCTCGCCGCAGAGCACGCAGTTCGGGTCCTTGCGGACCTTGATCTTGCGGTAGCTCATCTCCAGGGCGTCGTAGACCATCAGCCGGCCGACGAGCGGCTCACCGATGCCGGCGAGCAGCTTGATCGCCTCGTTGACCTGGATCGACCCGATCGACGCGCAGAGCACGCCGAGCACGCCGCCCTCGGCGCAGGACGGGACCATGCCGGGCGGCGGGGGCTCCGGGTAGAGGCAGCGGTAGCAGGGGCCGTGCTCGGCCCAGAACACCGACGCCTGGCCGTCGAAGCGGTAGATCGAACCCCAGACGTACGGCTTGCCGAGCAGCACCGCCGCGTCGTTGACCATGTAGCGGGTGGCGAAGTTGTCGGTGCCGTCGACGATCAGGTCGTACCGGGAGAAGATGTCCCGGACGTTCTCCCGGTCCAGCGCGGTGTTGTGGATCTCCACGTTGACCAGCGGGTTGATCTCGCGGATCGACGCCGCGGCGGACTCGGCCTTGGACCGGCCCACGTCGGAGACGCCGTGGATGACCTGGCGCTGGAGGTTCGACTCGTCGACGGTGTCGAAGTCGATGATGCCGAGCGTGCCGACACCGGCCGCGGCGAGGTAGAGCAGGGCCGGCGAGCCGAGGCCACCGGCGCCGACACAGAGCACCCGGGCGTTCTTCAGCCGCTTCTGCCCCTCCACCCCGACGTCCGGGATGATCAGATGGCGCGAGTAGCGGCGGATCTCGTCAACGGTCAGCTCGGCGGCGGGTTCGACGAGCGGGGGCAACGACACGGTGGACTCCCCGGGATCGGCGGTGTGACCGCGCCATTGTCGCTCGCCCGGGCGGGGATCGGCCATGATGAGGGACACTCGGCCCGAACTGCGGGACCGGGAATAACTCAGACGCCGTCGGTGGGCTCGCCGGAGTACCGCATCCCGCCGACGTACGGCCAGGCGTTGGGCAGGCAGCCGTCCAGTCCGTACGTCTGCTGCTGCATCACCGGGGCGGGCGCGCCGGGCTCGGGGCACGCCTCGTGCAGTTCGCCGAACTCGTGCCCGACCTCGTGGTTGATCACGTAGGTGCGGTAGATCTCCAGCGGGGCGCCGTAGTCGGGCACCGCCGTCATCCACCGGGCCAGGTTGAGCACGACCCGGCCGGGCAGCCGGCAGGAGGTGTACCGGTCGGTGCGCAGGCCGCCTTCGGCGCACATCCGCTCGGAGGTGACCGGGGTGGCGAGGTAGACGGTGAAGTCGGCCGCGGCGGCCTCGGGCACCCGCTGCACCCGCAGGTCGCCGGACGCGATCCAGCTGCGCGGGTCGCCCAGCACCGCGTCCACGGTGGCGGCGAACTCGTCGGCGTCCTGACCCGTACCCTGCTCGACCTCGACCCGGTAGCGGCGCAGCGGGCCCTCCTGTCCGCGTACCGGGGACCGGCCCTGGGCCACCGCGAACGTGCCGGGGCCGGCGGTGGGATAGCCGGTCGGCGCCGGGGCCGGGACGTCGGCCTCGGCGGCGCCGCGCGCCAGCGACGGTTCGGCGGCGAGCGACGTCCCGCCGTGCCCGGACGGCGGCGCGCTCAGCCGGGTGATGCCGACCGCGCCGCTGACGGCCGCGAGCAGCATCGCCAGCAGCAGCACGGAGCGGCGGCGGCGCCGGCGCATCCGGCGCAGGGTGGGACGCTCGGGCGGCGGTGCGGCGGGGTTGTCGTAAGGGGACGACGACGTCATGACCTCAGCGTGCCATGCAATTCGGGCATATAGCTGCTTTTGCCGCCTATGCCGCGAATGTTCTTCACAAACCGGTGCTCAGAGAGCCGGCCCGGTGTACCGCTTCCCACCCACGTAGGGCCACGGGTTCGGCCGGCAGCCCTTGAGGAACAGCGTCTGCTGCTGCATCACCGGCGCCGCCCGGCCCGCGCCCGGGCACCCCTCGTGCCGGTGCCCGAGCTGGTGGCCCACCTCGTGGTTGACCACGTAGAGCCGGTAGTCGTCCAGCGGCATCCCGGCGGCGACCAGGTGCGGCGCCGAGGTCCGCCACCGGGCCAGGTTGATCACCACCTTGCCCGGCACGCGGCACGACGTGTACGGCAC
>NZ_RCVK01000206.1:0-20468 GCF_003667485.1 Micromonospora sp. BL1 | reverse complement strand
ACGCCAGCCCGTCCGCGTTCATCTCCGACTTCGACCGCGAGTTCGGCTACACGCCGGGTCGCGCCGCCGCGATGCGGCGTACGGCTGACATCCCGGCGCCCCGCGCGGCGCGGAGTTTCCGGCGCCCGCCCGCCCCCTGACCGGCCCGGTCCTGCCGGAACGGGTGGCGCGGTCACCTGCTCAGCTCATCGTGGCCTTCGGGGCGCCCATGCCCGGGTCGATCCGGGCCGGACCGGCGGCCGAGGGGCGGATGTCGAAGTCGAAGATCTCGGTGGGCAGGTAGACGGTCGCGCAGGAGTTGGGGATGTCCACCACGCCGGAGAGCCGGCCCTCGATGGGTGCGGCGCCGAGCAGCAGGTACGCCTGTTCCGGCTGGTAGCCGAACCGGGTCAGGTAGTCGATGGCGTGCAGGCAGGCGCGCTGGTACGCGAGCTGCGAGTCGAGGTACCGCTGTTCGCCGTCGAGCGTGACGGACATGCCGGAGAAGGCCAGCCACCGGGAGAACTGCGGCGGGGTGTCGCCCGGGATGAAGATGGCGTTCTCGGCGACGCCGTACGTCTGCATGCCGTTCTTGATCAGGTCCACGTGCAGGTCGATGAACCCGCCCATCTCGATGGCGCCGCAGAAGGTGATCTCCCCGTCGCCCTGGGAGAAGTGCAGGTCGCCGACGGACAGGTTGGCTCCCGGCACGTACACCGGGTAGAAGACCCGGCTGCCGACTGTGAAGTTCTTGATGTCCTGGTTCCCGCCGTTCTCCCGGGGCGGAGCGGTGCGCGCCGCCTCCGCGGCCACCCGGTCGAAGTCGGCGCCGCTGAGGCCGCCGAGGATCGCGTCCTGCGGCTCGGGAGGCAGGGCCAGGGGCGGCACCCGGTCCGGCGCGGTGGCGATCAGCGCACCCTCCCGCCGGTTCCAGGTGGCCAGCAGCGACGCGGACGGGGCGGTGCCCATCAGCCCCGGGTGGGCGATCCCGGTGAACGAGACCCCGGGGATGTGCCGGGAGGTGGCCGTGCGGCCGGTGAAGTCCCAGACCGCCTTGTAGGCGTCGGGGAACTGCTCGGTGAGGAAGCCGCCGCCGTTGCCGGTGGGGAAGATGCCCGTGTAGCCCCAGCCCTGGCCGGCCAGCGGACCGGACTCCTGCGGGATCGGGCCCATGTCGAGGATGTCGACCATGAGCAGGTCGCCCGGCTCGGCGCCCTCGACGGCGAACGGGCCGCTGAGCGCGTGGACCCGGGTCAGTGGCGCGTCCCGGATGTCCTCGGCGGAGTCGTCGTTGTGGATCGCGCCGTCGAACCACTCACGGCAGTGGACGCGGAACGACTGTCCGGGCCGTACCGTCGCCACGGGCGGGATGTCGGGATGCCAGCGGTTGTGCCCGACCTTCTCCTGGTCGGTGAACCTCTTGGCGGAGTCGAGGGGGAACAGCAGTTCAGGCACGGCGTCGAGCCCTTCTCGTGGTCACCATCGCGGCAGGCGGGCGTGGGCCGGGTCGGTCGAGCGGCGTGCCGGGCGACGACCGGGTACCCGCCCGACCACCTCCGGCTGTTCCGCGCTGCGCTCGGTCCGGTCCATGGCCTCGCGCAGCGCCGCCGGCATGCGGCCCAGCCGGGGCGCGGCGAACACCCGCGTCGTCGGGTTCCCGCACCGGGGACAGTCCGTCGACGGACCCGCGGCGCCGACCGGCAGCGTGACGTCGAAGCTGCCGTCCTGCCGGCAGCGGTACTCGAAGGTGGCCATCGCCGTTCCCGTCTGGGCCTCTCGTGCGTGCGGGTGGCCGTTCCGCGGCCACTCACCCCGTCTTCCCGATTGTGGGCGATCGGCGGCAGAAGCGGCGCAAAACGACGAATGAGACGGAACTTCCGCCGTCGCGACGGACCGGCTGGGCCGCCGCACCGACCGAGGCGTGAGGTATGTTGGCGATCATCGATGGGTTGACCGCATCGTCGACGTATGGCAGCCGTCTGTTCGTCCTCGCTGTTCCGCCGCCTGCGGCCGGGTCTGCCGGCCGCCGCCGTGCTGGCCACGGCGGTGCTCGCAACCGCGCTGACCGCCGCGCCGTCGGCCGGCGCCGGCACCGCGTACCCCCAGGTCGCGCCGGCGCCCGGCGGCGCCGCGGCCTTCGCGGCGGAGCCGACCGGGACCGCGCCGCCGCCGCCCACGTCGACGCCGAGCACGCCCAGCACCACGCCGTTCCCGCCGAGCGCGCCCACGAACCTGACCGCCACCCGGGTACGGAGCACGTCGGTCACCCTCACCTGGACGGCCGCCACGCGCGGCTGCTGCCCCGTCGTCGGGTACGACATCACGTACTACCAGGCGTTCGACGACGTGGTGTACGGCGTCAGCCTCGGCGACGTCACCACCGCCACGATCACCACCTACATCCAGCCCGGCCGGCAGTACTCGTTCCGGGTGTCGGCCCGCGACGGCGACGGCCGCCGTTCGCCCTCCACCGACGCGCTGACGGTGGTCACGCCCGTGACGGACACCGGCCCGGACACGACCCCGCCGAGCGCCCCGCAGAACCTCACAGTCGGCGACGTGACCGCCTCGACCGCCACGCTGTCCTGGTCGCCGTCGACCGACGACACCGGCGTGCTCGGGTACGACGTCTACCGGTTCGACGGCTGGTACACCTCGACGCGCGTGGCCACCGTGCCGGGCACCACGTACACGGCCGCGCTGCCCCCGGAGACGCCGCTGCGCACCCTGTACTACGTGCGGGCCCGGGACGCCGCCGGCAACGTGTCGATCGCGTCCAACACGGTCACCCTGCCCACGACGACCACGCCGCCGCCCCCGCCGCCCTCGACCTGCCGGGTGACCTACCGGAACCAGTCCGAGTGGCCCGGCGGTTTCGTGGCGACCGTGACGGTCCAGAACACCGGGACGACGCCGGTCGACGGCTGGATCGTCACCTTCAGCTTCCCCGGGGACCAGCAGGTCACCACCGCCTGGAACGCCACCGTCGGCCAGACCGGTGCCGCCGTGACCGCCCGCAACGCCGACTGGAACCGCGTCATCGCGCCGAACGGCGCCACGACCTTCGGCTTCCAGGGGCGCTGGAGCGCGAGCGACGCGCCGCCGACCGGCTTCTCGCTCAACGGCGCCCCCTGCACTGCCGGCTGAGAGGAAGTCTCGTGACCACACCCCACCGCCGTCGGACCCTGGCCGGGGCCGTCACGGCCGTCGTCCTCGCCGCCACCACCACATTCGGGGGTACGCCGGCGCCAGTCGCCGCCGCGAACACGCTCAGCATGCGGGGCGCCGACGTCTCGTCGTTGCAGCGCAGCCTGGATCTGGGCGCGAAGTACCACGACGCCAACGGGGTCGCCCGCGATCCGCTGGACATCCTCAAGTCCGTCGGCGTCAACTACGTCCGGCTGCGCGTCTGGAACAACCCGGCCAGCGGCTACAACAACAAGAGCAGGGTGCTGGCCCAGGCGCGCACGGCCAAGGCGAAGGGCCTCAAGGTACTGATCGACTTCCACTACTCCGACACCTGGGCCGACCCCGGCAAGCAGTACAAGCCGGCCGCCTGGTCCGGGCACAGCCTGAGCCAGCTGCGAAACGACGTGTACGCGTTCACGTACGACGTCTGCGCCGCCCTGCGGGGGCAGGGCACCCTGCCCGACAGCGTGCAGATCGGCAACGAGATCAACGTCGGGATGCTGTGGAACGAGGGGAAGGTCGTCAACAACGACTTCGGCCCGCTGGCCGGCCTGCTGAAACAGGGCTACAACGCGGTGAAGGCCTGCGGCGGCGGCATCCCCGTGATGATCCATACCGCGAACGCCGACAGCAACGCCAACGCCCGTTGGTTCTACGACGGCATCCGTGCCCAGGGCGTGCAGTGGGACATGACGGCGCTGTCCTACTACTGCATGTGGCACGGCAGCCTGGCGATCCTCTACGACAACATCGTCGACCTGCGCGGCCGTTACGGGAAGCCGGTGGTGATCGTGGAGACCGCGTACCCCTTCACCCGGGACGACGCGGACGGCCAGCCGAACGTCATCGGTGACGCGACCTGCGACGGCATCAGCGCGACCTGGGCCGGGCAGGCCCAGGAGTTCGACTGGGTCCAGAACACCGCCCGCAACGCCGGCGCGATCGGGGTCTTCTACTGGGAACCCACCTGGTACGCCGTCCCCGGCAACGGCTGGGACCCGGCGAACATCAACGGCACCGGGAACGGATGGGACAACATGGCCCTCTTCGACTGGTTCGGGCGGGTGAACCCGGGGGTGCGCTGGACGCCCTGACGGATCGGCTCGCGCACCCCCCAGCTCAGCGCATGAGCAGCCGGCGTATCGAGTGGCGGCGGCCCCACGCGATGAACACGAACAACGCGAACAGCACCACGGGCGTGAGCACCAACGCGCCGCCGTCCAGGATGAACGCCTGGGTGATCGCGGCGCCGACCATGAGCAGCGCGAGCCCGACGGCGGCCAGCCCGGCGAGCCGCGGCACCAGCAGCCCGATGCCACCGGCCAGCTCCAGCAGGCCGACGAGATAACGGAACCAGGGCGCGGCGCCCATGTCCTCGAAGGTCTGGACTGCGTTGGCCTCGCCGAACAGCTTGGGACCGGCGGAGGCGACGATGAGGAAGACTCCGAGGACGCCCTGCAGCGCCCACAGCGTCCGGTGCAACCCGCGTGCGACGGGCGGGGGAGTGGTGTCGACGACGGTCATGGTTCTCGTCCCTCCTGGCGGTCGGGTGTTCCGCATCCGATCGGATACACCAGCTCAGACCGGCGGAGGCAGCCGAACTCATCGCGGAGTCCAGCTGGTTCAGCTGATTGGCGACGGAGGCTCGTGGTTCTGGGATGCGAGGCGTCGCTGCAGGCGGTCGGATTGAGCGACCGATCCGCCGCCTACGCCGAGGCCCCGCCGAGCTGCATGATAAAAGCGGTCCCGACTCGCGTTCGCCTGCTGGACCAGTTCCAGTAATGGCCCGGAGTTCTCGTCGACGCCACGGGCTCGGTGTTCGAGTCTCCAGACTGCCTCCCGCCAGTCCTGTGCGGCCATGACGGTGGAAGCGTCTCCGAGCAGCAAGAGTCTTTCCCAGACGAGGGTGTGCCTGATGTCGGCCTCGGCGAGCCGAGGAAAAGCTTCTGCTTCGTTCAGCCCTGTGCGGTACTTGTCCCCGGCCGCTGTAGCCAGCACCTTCAGCGATATCGCCTGAATCTCCTTAAGTACCTGGGCGAACTCGCTGTATGCCTCCAGTCGTCGTTCGTCCCACCGCACGGCCTGGCCGCGCTTCCACTGGCTTCTGGCGGACAGGAAGGCCACCAGGCCTGTGCCCAAGGCACCGACAACGACGCCGAGCAACGCCGGCAACTGTGAGATGAACGCGTCCATCGGCGCAAGAGTGTCATTCGGCGGCAACCGGTCGGGCGGGGCCTCCTTCTTCGATCTTCAGGCCGACGGTTGTCCGCGCCGCTATGTCCGCGCGGCTACGCGGTCCGACTATCCCCAGGCGCGTTCGAGGGCCAGAGCCAGCCGCCTCGTCCACTGCCCTTCGGTTCCCTCGATCCCGGGGTACTCGTCGACGAAGTTGTCCCACTCGATGCTCCACGTCAGCTACCCCGCAGCACGACACGTCGCCCAGCCCGGGCTGCGGCTCTACGGCCGTACCGTCGGGCTGCGGTGATGCCGGGGCGAGGGCGCGTGTACCCCTGCGGCCGCCCGTCCGGCCGTACCATCTCCCGGTGAAGCTCCGCCGTCGGCTGGTCGCCGTGCCACTCCTCCTGGCGGTGGAGGCGACGGCGTTCGCGCTGCTCGTCACCGAGTCCGTGACGGGTGCGATCATCGCCGCCGGCCTGACCTGCCTGTCGTTGTGGCTGCACCTCGTCCTGCACGAGTGCGGGCACCTGGTCGTGGCGAAGCTGCTGGGTCTGCCGGTCGTCGCGGTCCGTATCGCGCCCTTCAACGGTTGGCGCAACGAGGTGTCGGTCCGGCCTTCGCCGTCGACGACGGCGTTACCGCTGCGGATGGTGCTGTTCTACCTCGGTGGCCCGCTGGCCAACCTGTGCGCCGCGACGGCACTCGTCGTCGCGTCCGGGTACACCGGTACGGCCTTGACGCGGTTGACGTTGTTCGGCGCCGCGTTCGTCGGGGCGCTGCTCGGCCTGACCAACCTCGTTCCGGGGCGTTCGACCCGCAGCGACGGCCACAACCTGCTCCGCTGGCTCCGGGCTCCGGCCGCCGCCCGTGATGCGCTGCGGGCGGGCTACTACCAGGAGGAGGTGGTCAGGGCACTGCGGGCGGTCGTCCGAGCGGGTGGTGTCGTCCACCGGGCCGGGATTCAGGCCCGCGCCGGCAGCGATCCGCTCCTGGCCCTCGCTGCCTACCAGCAGAGACTGAGCACGGCACACACGCAGTCGGCGGAACTGGTCGAGGAGGCCGAGCGGCTCGCGGCGCTGGCCCGCGCGGGCAGCACCGATCCCGCGGCTGCCGCGGCCATCGGTCAGACGCTGAGCGTCCAGTTCGGGTTGTGGTACCTGTACGCCGCGGTGGTGACCGGTTCGCCGGTGGCCCGCCGGGAGGTGCGGGAGATCTCGGAACTGGCCGGGATCGCCGCCCGGACACAGCCGCACGCGTTCTCCGCCCGGATCGCGATGAGTCTGGCTCATCTGCTCAACCAGCGGCCCGAGGATGCGCGATCGCTGCTTCTCGACGTCCGCCCCGGTAGCGAACCGGCCGACCTCTGTGCCGTCGCGCTCCTTCTGCGGGCGGCCGCCGAGTCGTATCTCGGCAACCACGCCGCCGCGGACCACCTCCTCCGCGCGGCCCGCGGCGACTACCCGCAGCTGGCGCAGCTCGTGGGCGCGATCCGGGCAGCCGACCCGGCACCGCCCCTGTTCGCGCCGGTGCCGGTGGCCGGCGCCTGACCGGACTGCCGGGCCGGCGGCTGCGGTCAGTCCTCGAAGCCCGCCGGGTGGGCGTCTCCGACGGCGTTCAGCAGCACACCCTGCTCCAGCAGCGCCTTGCAGGCGCAGAGGACCATAGTGAACCCGCCCATCGAGTCGATCGCCTTGCTGACGGCCTGGTCGGCGGTCCCGGCGAAGCCGGTCTCGGTGACCCGGACCAGCGTGGTGTCGCCCTCGCCCGGCAGGAACCGCCACTCGACCTGGGTGGGGGACTCCGGATCCCACTCGGCCAGGATGCGGCGGTTCTCCTCCACGTCCTTGACGGTCACGACGGTGGAGACGCCGTACATCTCCCATTCCCAGGTGACGACGGCGCCGGGTTCCAGCCGGCCGCTGCTCCTGGTGAACCAGAACTTCGTGGTCACGGCCGGGTCGGCGAACGCGTGGAAGACCTCGGCGGCGGGCCGGCGGATGAGCATCTGCGCGGTGATGACAGGGGGGCGGGTCAGACGGTCACTGTCCACGAGGGTCACTATATGGCCGGGAAGCACCGTGCCGGGCCACGTGCGGATGACCGGGGAGGACCGGAATTCGCTTGAGCGGTGCCGCGACATGGGTCAGAGTCGTTCCATGATCTCCAACCGGAAGGGCGGCGACGCCCCGGCGCGATGAGCGCCCCCACGCGGCGCGACGGCGCCGCGAAGACCCCGCACGACCTGTGGCAGCAGGCGGTCCGGATCCGCCAGGAATGGCTCGACCACGCCCTGTCCACGCAACCGGCCGACCGACCGGCTGCCGAGCGCTGCCTGACCGCCCTCTACGCGAGGGCGTCGCGGCCGCGGCCCCGGTTCGAGTGGGTCGACTCGCCGGACGAGGCGATGCCGCTGGTCGGCGGCTGGCCCACACTCGACCACCTCCACGAACGCATCCGGGCGGCACGGCCGGCCCGGACACCCCTGCTGGCGAGCGACATCGCCATGATCGTCTCCCAGCTCCGGGGCGCGCTGAGCGCGGGCGTCGTGCACACCGATCCCGAGCTGTCACCCGCGCGTACGGGCAAGGCCAAGGAGCCGTGGCCCGAGCTGGCGCCGCTGCGGGCGCTGGACAGCGGCGTACCGCTCGCGGTCGTGCTGCACCAGGGGGTACGGGCGGCGCTGCACCGGAGCCTCGCGCACGGGTTCTACCTGCCGGTGCGTGGGGCGCTCGCGAACGACGGCCCGGTGCCCGTGTGCTGGTACGGGCAGCAGGACGCGTCCTGGATCGCCTACTACGACCTGCTGCGCCGGCTCGGCCTCGCCCGGTACGGGCCGGAGGAGGCCGGGCACCTCGACACCTGGGCCGACCTGGCCCGCTCCTGCGGCTGGTGGTGGCCGGGGGAGGAGGTCTGCGTCGTCGTGGACCGGCCGCAGACGATCCGGACCGAGCCGGTCCCCGGTACGCCGCACGACCGGATCCGGCTGCGGCCCGACGGTGTCCGCTATCGCGATGGCTGGCAACCACTGCGCGGCGGCGCGGGCGCCGATCCGGGATGACGGGCGGGCGCAGACCTTGATTGGATAGGCGACGGTAAATAGATTGGGCTCGGGCGCCGCCGAGGTCCGCACACCGGACCCCGGCGGCTGACCGGGCCGCCTTCGAGCCGGGCACATCGGTCGTACGCATCGACCACGTGGCGCATCGCCGCGCCGCACCCTCCCGCGCTGCGGCGTCCGTCCCGGACGCGCGTCGCTGCGCCCTGTCCCACGCCGAAGGACTTCCCATGACGATTCTCCGTGCCCGCCCCGCCCCGCTCGTGGCGGCCGTCGCCGCGCTGGCCGCCGTCACCGCGGCCGGTACGGCGCTGCTCACCGGCCCGGCCGCAGCCGCACAGGGCTGCCGGGTCGACTACACACCCAACCAGTGGCCCGGCGGGTTCACCGCGAACATCAAGGTGTCACCGGGTGACACAGCCGTCTCCGGCTGGACCGTCACCTGGACGTACGCCAGGGACGAGCGCGTCACGAACGGCTGGAACGCCACGGTGAGCCAGTCCGGGTCGACGGTGACCGCCCGCAACATGTCGTACAACGGCAGCATCCCGGCCGGCGGCTCGACCGAGTTCGGCGTGCAGGGCACGTTCGGCACCGCCGGCGGCACGCCGACCGGGTTCAGCCTGAACGGCGTACCGTGCAACGGCGCCGGCACGACCACGCCGCCGCCCACCACGACGGCGCCGACGACCGCCCCGCCGACCACCGCCCCACCGACCACGGCGCCGCCCACGACCGCGCCGCCCACGACGGCCCCGCCGACCACGCCTCCGCCCACGACGCCACCTCCCACGACGCCTCCGCCGACCACCCCGCCGCCGAGCGGGTGCACGGGCGCGGTGCTCTGCGACGGCTTCGAGAACCAGACCGGTTCGACGCCCTCGGGTGACTGGGGCGTGGTGAGCCCTGACTGTTCCGGCGCCGGCACGGCCACCATCGACACGGCCACCACGCACAGCGGCAGCCGCGCGGTCCGGATCAACGGCGCCGCAGGCTACTGCAACCACGTGTTCGTCCGGACCACGAAGAACCTCAGCAACCTGGGCAGCGTCCGGTACGCGCGGATCTGGGTCCGGCACACCACCGCCCAGCCCACCGACCACACCACGATGATCACCATGTCCGACGCCGCCGACGGCAACCGGGACCTGCGCCTGGGCGGCCAGAACGGCGCGCTCCAGTGGAACCGCGCCTCCGACGACGCCACGCTGCCCGAGCAGAGCCCGGCCGGTGTGGCGCAGAGCGTGCCGCTGCCCACCAACCGCTGGGCCTGCCTGGAGTTCATGGTGGACGGCTCGGCCGGCCAGTTGCGTACCTGGCTGGACGGCGTCGCCGTGACCGGGCTGACCGCCGACGGCGTACCGACGCACGACATCGACGGCCAGTGGTACAACCGCACCTGGCGACCGCAGCTCACCGACCTGAAGCTGGGCTGGGAGAGCTACGGCGGCGGTGCCGACACCCTCTGGTACGACGACGTGGCGATGGGCTCCACCCGCATCGGCTGCTGACCCATTGCGAGTGGAACGTCACGGGTGCCGAACGCGTGCGCAGGCACCCGTGGCGTTCCACCGGGCGGCTCAGTGCTCGACGGTCATCCGCTGGGTGCCGATCACGGAGAGCAGCCGCAGCGCCTCCTCCGAGGGTGAGCCGGGCGTGGCGGTGTAGATGACCACCTGCTGGTCGCGGTCGGTGATGTCGAGGACGTCGCAGTTGACGGTCACCGGGCCGACCAGCGGGTGCCGGAACGTCTTGCACAGCGTCCGCGCGCCGCCCACCTCGTGGGAGGCCCACAACCGGGCGAACTCCTCGCTCCCGGCGTGCAGCTCCGCGATCAGCGCGGCCATCTCCGGGTCGTCCGGGTAGCGGGCCGCCGCGGCGCGCAGCCGCCCGACCGAGTGGCGGGCGAACTCGCCCACGTCCGACACGTCGTACAGCCCCGCGCCGTGCAGGTGCGGGCCGAGGAACGCCCGCCGGACCAGGTTGCGGTCCCGCCGGGGCACTGCGGAGAAGTCCTCCATGAGCGCCGCCGCGAGATCGTTCCAGGCGATCACCTCGAACGCCGCCGAGGTCACGAACGCCGCCGCCTGCGGCAGCCGGTGCAGCAGGTCCAGCACGCTCTGCCGTACCTCCCGGGGTGGTCCGGGCGGCGGCCCCGGCGGCTCCCCGGCCAGGTGGTGGAGGTGGTCGCGTTCGGCGTCGGAGAGCCGCAACGCGCGGGCCAGCCCGGCCAGCACCTCCCGCGACGGACGCGGACCCCGGCCCTGCTCCAGCCGGGTGTAGTACTCGGTCGAGATGAACGCCAGCCGCGCCGCCTCCTCGCGGCGCAGCCCCGGCGTGCGGCGGCGCTGCCCGGCGGGCAGGCCCACGTCGGCCGGGGCGATCCGCTCCCGCCTGCTGCGCAGGAACACTGCCAGCTCACGTCGGTCCACGACCCCAGTGTGCCCGCGTGCGGCGGGCGTAACCAGGTACCGCCGGTGCCTGGATGGGCTCCGCGGCCGGACGCAGGCTTGCGGCATGGACACCACACGAAACACTCAGGGCCTGCTCGCCGGCAAGGTCGCTTTCGTCACCGGCGCCGGGCGCGGCATCGGCGCTGCGGCGGCCCGGCTGTTCGCCGCCGAGGGCGCCCGGGTGCTGCTCGCCGCACGCACCGAGGACCAGCTGAAGGCGGTCACCGAGCAGGTCCGGGCCGCGGGCGGCACCGCCGAGTACGTCGTCTGCGACCTGGCCGACGCGGCAAGCGTGCGCGCCGCCGTCGACCGCACGGTCGAGGTGTACGGGCGCCTCGACGTCGCCTTCAACAACGGCGCGACGATCGTGCCGCCCGGACCGATGGACCGGGTGCGCGAAGAAGACTTCGACCACGTCTACACCGTCAACCTGAAGGGGCCGTGGCTCGCCATGGTCGCCGAGGTCGCGGCGATCCGGGCCACCGCCGGCACCGGCGCGATCGTCAACAACTCCAGCGTCGGCAGCCTGATGGGCAACCCCGCGCTGCCCGCGTACGGGGCGATGAAGCGCGCGGTCAACAGCCTCACCGAGTCCGCGGCGGTCACCTACGGGCCGGAGGGCATCCGCGTCAACGCGATCGCCCCGGGCAGCACGCTCACCGAGATGATGCGGTCCTGGGACGCCGAGTCGCCCGGGATCATCGACCGTCTCGCGGCGGCCACGCCGCTGCGCCGGGCCGCCGAGCCCGACGAGATCGCCCAGGCCGCCGCCTGGCTGCTCAGCGACCGCGCCTCCTTCGTGACCGGTACGGTGCTGCGGGTCGACGGCGGCGCGCGGGCCTGACCCGGCTCAGACGGTGGCGTCCTGGACCGGCCGGGGCCCGGCCGTGCCGGCCGTCACGGGGGAGGGCCGGAAGCCCTTGACGACCAGGTAGACGCCGAGCGAGAACTCCCACACCGCGATGGGGAGCGCGGCGACCGCCGCCACCGCTGACAGCCGGTCCCAGGCGCCGAACAGGGTGCCCAGGTCGGAGGCGACGAGCAGCGGCGCGCCCACCAGGCCGAGCACCGGCAGCACGCGCGGCACGAGGCGCGACTGGTACAGCAGGGTGCCCAGCAGCAGCGCGTTCACGGCCGGCAGGAACCCCTGGCTGAGCAGGAAGACGGAGTCGTAGAACGCGACGAGCATCCGGCCGGTGAGGGGCGCGTCCGGCCCGGCGTCGGACTCCCGCAGCGCGACGAGCGTCAGGATGCTCGCCACACCGGCGAGGATGCCGGCGGCTTCGAGCACCCGGGCGCCGACGAGACCCAGCGCCCGGGCCTGCCCCTGGTGCTTGAGCACCGGGTACAGCGCGGCGGCGGTGCCGATGCAGGCGAGCGCGACGACCACCTCCAGAACGCCGCCGAGGACGACCGGGGCCGGCGACGTGGTGCCGAGGACGTAGTCCGACTCGCGGACCGGGGCGTACAGGCCGACGGTGGGGATCGAGACGAAGGTGAGCAGGTACGCGCCGCCGGCGACCAGCGAGATCTTCCGCAGTGGGTCCATCGGGGCCTCCTCCGTCACCGCCCGGCCGATGGTGGTCGTGCCCTCACTCTCCTGTGGACCGGCGCGGCGGCGCATCGGCCGCTCGGGCAGTCACCTCGCGCGATGCGCGCGGGCCACCGGCACGGCATGCCGGTGGCCCGCGCGCGTCAGCGGCTCATCGCGTACGCCACCACGAGCGCGACGAGCGCCAGCGCGGCCAGCACCGCCGCCACGATCTTCGCCGTGCTGTAGGGACGCTCGCCGATGACCTCACCGGTCCGCGCGTTCACCAGGACCTGGTACGACCGGCCCGCGTGCAGGTACGCGGCGATCCACACCGGCAGCAGGACCAGCTTGTACGACACGTCGGAGTACGCGGTGTCCACGGCGGACACCCGTTGCTCGTCGCCGCCGATGTCCGACCGGCAGTCCCGCTCGATGACCGGCGCCATCCGCGCCTTCGCCTCGATCAGCCCCGCCTCGGGCTCGGTGTCGTACCGCAGGGCCTGGTATCCGGCCAGGTAGTCGCCGTGGAACGCGGTCACCTCGGCCAGCGGCCACGGCGCCAGCTTGTCCAGCTGCTCGGTGGGCAGGTGGGTGGTGGCCGGCACCAGCACGTCGTCGAAGTCCCGGCGGACGGTGCCGGCGGCCGGGTGCCACCGCGTGTGCCGCACCTGCCGGGTCCGCGTCTCCTGCCTGCCGTCGACTGTCACCGTGTACGTCTCGGTGACGTAGTAGTGCTCGCCCCGCTGGCCCTGGTAGTCGGACACGGTCCGCGCGTCGAACGTCCAGTGCGGCAGGTACGTGCCCTTGAGCGTCTCCGCCTCGCTGATCTTCTTCAGGCTCCCGGGCGCGAACCAGCGGCTGCGGCACCACTGGCCCAGGGCCGTCCGCACGCCGTTGCGGTCGACGGCGAACGGCAGCACCGCCTCGGGCGCGATCAGCTCACCCGCCCCGGCGTCGGCCACCAGCGGGGTGGCGCAGAACTGGCAGCGCTGCGCCAGCGCGTCGCTCTCCGTCCGGGCGCCGCAGCCGGGGCAGACGAACGTGTGCGCACCGACGCTCGCCACCGGCTTGCGGGGCAGCGACGCCAGATCCGCGTACGCGTGCTCGCGCACCTCCCGGCCCGTGCCGGCGATCTCCTGCCGGTGCCCGCAGTACGGGCAGCTCAACGCGGTCGTGCCCGGCGCAAACTCCACCCGGGCACCGCAACCCCCGCACTGGTACGAGGGCGGGGAGACAGCCGTGTCGCTCATTGCGGCGGCAGCGGCGGCGGAACGCTGGCGAGCACCGGCGCCAGTTCGGGCACCTGCCCGGCCTGCTGCCACTGCGCCATGCCGGCGCGCCAGACGAGCGTGTCCGCGGCGAGCGCGCCCGCATTCGCCTGCTCGGCCAGCCCGCCGAGGTCGTACGGGCCCTGGCGCTGGCCGCCGACGCCCACGTACCACTGGGCCTGGCCCGGCAGCGGCGGCGGCTCGGCGGCGGCCGGCTGCGCGGGGGCGGGCTGGGCCGGTGCCGGCTGCGTGGCCGCGCCACCGCCCATGGTCCGGGCCATCTGCTGGCCCATCGCCATGCCCATGCCCAGGCCGATGCCCGCGCCCGCCTCGCCACCCGGGTTGTTCGCCGCGGCCTCCATCGCGTTCGCGGCCTGGAAGCGGGTGTACCGGTCCAGGTCGCCGACCGCGCCCATGCTGGTCCGCTTGTCCAGCGCCTGCTCGACCTCCGGCGGCACCGACACGTTCTCGATGACGAACTTGGGGATCGCGATGCCGACCTCGGCCAGTTCCTCGGTCAGCACGGCGGCCAGCCGCCGGCCGATCGCGTCCTGGTGCGCGGCGAGGTCCAGCAGCGGCACGCCGGCCGTGGCGAGCGCGCCGCCGAGGCGTCCCACCATGAGCTGCCGCAGGTACTCCTGCACCTCCTCGGTGCGGAACTGCGGGTCGGTGCCGACCAGCTCCCGCAGCAGCCGCGACGCGTCCACCACGCGGGCCGCGAAGGCGCCGAACGCCCGCACCCGGACCACGCCGAACTCGGCGTCGCGCAGGATGACCGGGTTCTGGGTGCCCCACTTCATGTCGGTGAACTGCCGGGTGTTGACGAAGTACACCTCGGCCTTGAACGGGGAGTTGAAGCCGTACTTCCAGCCCTTCAGGGTGGACAGGATCGGCAGGTTGCGGGTCTCCAGCGTGTACGTCCCGGGCGGGAAGACGTCGGCGATCTTCCCCTCGTTGACGAACACCGCCGTCTGGGACTCCCGGACGACCAGTTTGGCGCCCATCTTGATCTCGTTCTGATACCGGGGGAACCGCCAGACCATCGTGTCGCGGCTGTCGTCCAGCCACTCGATGATGTCGATGAGTTCGCCCCGGAGCTTGTCCATCAGCCCCATCGCAACCCTTTCCTCGGCGCCGGTCTCCGGCGTCGCGGGCGACCATAGCAACCGCCCGCCACCTGCGAAAAGAGCACGATTCTGCGCCTATCGGCGCCCACCGATCGGGGTTGCTCAGCCGGTTTCGCCGGCCATCGATTCGCCCGTGGCCGTACGCTGCTCCGGAATCCGGGACAGCCGGCCGGGGGTATCGACGACGTGCTCGGTCTCCTGCACCAGATAGTGCGGACGGCGTTTGGTCTCGTAGTAGATCCGGCCGATGTACTCGCCGATCACCCCGAGGATCATCATCTGGATGCCGCCGAGCCCGATCACGCTGACGATGATCGTGGTGTAGCCGGGCACGTCGATGCCCTTCTCCACGGCGTCCGCGACCACCCAGGCCATGTAGCCCACCGCGATGAGCGTGAGGAACAGGCCACCGTAGATGGCCAGGCGCAACGGCCGGTTGTTGAACGACAGCAGGCCGTCGAACGCGTAGTTGAACAGCTTGCCGAACGTCCAGCGGCTGCGCCCGGCCTGCCGGGTCTCGTTGCGGTGCGCCACCACCGCGGTGCGGAAACCGATCCACGAGAACAGGCCCTTGGAGAAACGGTTGTACTCCGGCATCGCCAGGATCGCGTTCACCGCGAGCCGGGACAGCAGCCGGAAGTCGCCGGCGCCGTCGAGCAGGCGGACGTCTATCCACCAGTTGACCAGCCGGTAGAAGGAGCGCGACGCCACCATCCGGACGAACCGGTCACCGCGGCGGTCCCGGCGGGCGATCACCTGGTCGAACCCCTGCCGGTAGAGCATCACCATCTCGGGCAGCAGCCGCGGCGGGTGTTGCAGGTCGGCGTCCATGATGACGACCGCGTCGCCGGTGGCCCGTCGCAGGCCGGCGAGCATGGCCGCCTCCTTGCCGAAGTTGCGGCTCAGCGACGTGTAGCAGACGGCCGGATCGGCCGCGGCGAGCCGGCGCAGCGCCGCCAGCGTGCCGTCCTCGCTGCCGTCGTCGACGTACACCACCTCGACGTCCACGTCGGACAACTCGGCGAGCGCGGCGCTGAGCATCTCGTGCAGCCGCTCCACCGACGCTTCCTCGTTGAAGCAGGGCACCACCACGGACAGCCGCACGGTGCTCACCCCGCCCGGCCCGGGCACACGCGCCCGGCGCCCACGGTGTCAGAGGCGGTAGACAAGCGTGCCATCGACATCCTCCCGGGTGATGCCCAGCCCGTCGACCGGCCGGGTCTCGATGCCCTCCCACGGCGTTCCCGCCGCGCGGCTCGGCACCGCGACGACCGACCGCACGCCGATCCCGCGCAGGTAGGCCACGCTGCCCGCGTCGGGGAACGTCGCCACGGCGACCCGCGTCTGGGCCTGGGTGACCGGCTCGAAACCGCCCAGCCCGTTGGTGATCCGGGGGAACCCGTCGGTCGACCAGAGCATGTAGTTGAGGTCGCCCACCCCGCCGGCGGGCAGCACCAGCACCGGCTCCGGCGCAGTCCGCATCGCCGCCGGCGGCGTCGGCACGGCCGGGTGCGGCGTGCGGTTGACGCCCTCCAGCGTGACCAGGGCGAGCGGCACCAGCAGGACCAGCGCCGCCACGGCCCGGGACGCGCGCGCGGCCGCGGGCCGGCGCCACGACTCGGCCAGCGCGGTCACCAGCCCGGCGGCCAGCACCGCGAGCAGCAGGCTGGTCCAGTGCATCATCCGGCCCGGGGTGCGCAACGCGTCCCAGCCCGGCAGGAGCGTGGACAACGTCAGGTAGCCGGGGTCGCCGTCCCCGCCGAGCGTGGCGCCCAGGCCCAGCAGCACGGTGCCGGCCACGCCGAGCCCCAGCGCGACGCGGTGCCGCACCGGGAACGCCGAGACGAACAGCCCCGCCGCGGCCAGCCCGATCAGCGTCATGCCCGGTAGCAGCGCCATCTCCGGCGGCCAGGTCAGCTGCTCGCGGGCGGCGGCGTGCCGTTCCCCCCACAGCCACGAGTCGCCGGGCGCGGTGACGAACCCGATCAGCGGCGGGGAGAACATCTTGGTCCAGTCCAGCGACCGGACGGCCTGCGGGTTGAGGTCGACCACGCGCAGGTAGACCAGCCCGAGCAGCAGCGTCACGGTGCCGAACACGGCGCCTCCGGCCAGGTCGGCGATCAGCAGCCGCCGGCCGAACGGGGGCCGCTCCCGTTTGCGCCACCAGGACCAGCCGTAGCAGCCGGCCGCAACCAGCGCGGCGGCCAGCAGGAAGTAGACGAGCGGCAGCCCGATGCCGAAGCCGAGCGTGACCTGCCAGGCCGCGACGAGCCACCCGGCCACCGCCCAGCCGGGCTTGCGGCGTTCCGGCCGGTAGCCGTGGCGCAGCGACCAGCCGTGACCGCGCGCCAGCATCGCCAGCGCCAGCGCGATCCCGCCGCTGGACAGGATGTTCAGGTGGCCGGAGTGCGCCAGCCGCCAGGGCGCGTACGCCCACGCGATCCCGGCGACCGCCCCGCCCCAGCGGTTCGCGCCGAGCTGCCGGGCCAGCGCGTACGCCCCGAGGAACGCCAGCGCGTGCAGCAGCACGTAGAGCACGTTGTAGCGGATCACGGCGGCCTCGAAGCCGGAGCCGATCATCCCGAACGGGGCGTACCCGAGCAGCGTGTCGCTGTAGGCGTACGTGTAGCGCTCCGGATAGAACGTGTTCGAGTTCCAGAGGTTGGCCGGGTCGTTGAGCAGCGCGTGCCCGGACCAGGCGACCTGCCACGCCTGCAACGTCGGGTCACCGAGGTCGCCGGGGATCGTGGTCGCCGGGTGCCGCATCGTCGGCCAGGTCAGCACCACCGCCAGCAGCAGGCTGCCGAGGATCGCCAGCGTCCACTCCGGGTTCGGCCGCCACCGGCGTCTGCCGTCCGCAGGCCGTTCGTCGGAGGGGCGGTCGTCCGAGGGCCGGTCGGCGGGAGGCTGCTCGGGACCGGTGTCCTCAGCGGTCGGCGGGGCGACGGCGGGCCGGATCTTCATGGGATAGATGCTTCACGATGCTGCTGGTCCTGTCGATCCGCTGTCCGAAATATGGTTGAAACTTCCGGCCGGAATACCGGAAGGACCGGCTACGCGAACCGGTCGGCGAGCGTCGTCAGCTTGCTGACGTACGCCGGCCAGTCGTAGCCCCCGGGGATGTTCCTGTTGTCCCGCCCCAGCCCGATCGCTGCGTCGTGCTGCTCGCGCATGATGTCGGCGTGACCGGCGTGCCGGGCCAGGTCGACGCAGACGTGCACGATGACCTGGTGCAGCGTGACGTCCTGCCGGCCGGGTCCCCACCACGGCACCCGCCCCGGCGCGTCCAGCGGCAGCGCCTCGATCGTCTCGTCCGCGAACGCACCCACGCGGCGGTACAGGTCGATCAGCCCGTCCTTGGTCTCGTCCTCCCGGGCGTACCAGTCCGCCTGCGGGTCCGCGTCGACCGCGTCGTCCGGGACCAGCTCCCCGGGGGTGGGGAACTCCCGGCCGAACGTGGTCCCGAAGTAGCCGGCCTCGACGTTCAGGCAGTGCTTGAGCAGGCCCAGCAGGTTGTTGCCGGTCGCGGTGCGGGGAAGCCGGGCGTCGCGTTCGCTCAGCCCGTCGAGCTTCCAGATCAGGTCCTCCCGGATCCCGCGCAGGTATGCGTGCAGCGCGGTCTTCGGGTCCTTCGGTGCGGTCATGCCCGACACTCTGCCCTACGGGTCGGACATCGTGGGGGCGGCGGTCAGCCGGTCTGGCTGCTGTCCTTGTGCGCGCCCCACCCGTGCCAGCGCTCGATCTCGATCCACGCGCTGACCCGGGCGCGGTCCCGGCGCGGGTACGGCCGCCCGGTGTAGTGCTGCGAGATCCGGTCGATGTCCGTCAGGCCCTCGTCGTCACGCAGCTCGACCACCCGCCCGATGAGGCTGACGTGGGTGTACCAGTTCCCCTCGTCCAGCACGGTCAGGGAGACCCGGGGATCGTTGCGCAGGTGCGCCAGCCGGCGGCGGCCCTCGTCCATGTTCACCAGGACGCGGCCGTCCTCCCAGAGATACCAGGTGGCCGCGGACACCGGCTGGCCGTCGCGAAGCGTGGCGATGACGGCGGGATTCGGTTTGCCCAGCATGGCGACGGCGGGCTCGGGCAGCGGCGGTTTCGACATGGTTCGCACTCTACGTACCCGCGGGGTCCGCCGCTGGTCATGCGGCGGACGCCGCCCGGACGGGCTCCCCGGCGGCGTCCGCCGGAAAGCCCGTCTCGTGCCGGTCAGGCGCGGGCGCTCCACTGCTGGTTGGTGCCGCCGTGGCAGTCCCAGAGGTTGATCCTCGTCCCGTTGGCGGTGCCGTAGCCCGCCGCGTCCAGGCAGCGCCCGGACTGGACGCCGCTGATCGTGCCGTTGGCGTTGAGGTTCCACTGCTGGTTGGGTTGGCCGTTGCAGTCCCAGATGATCACGCTGGTGCCGTTCGCGGTGCCCCGCCCACTGGCGTCGAGGCACTTGTTGCCGAGCACCTGCAACTGCTTGGCCGAGGTGTAGGTCCAGCGCTGCATCGTGCCGCCCCAGCAGTCGTACAACTGCACCGCGGTGCCGTTCGTGGTGCTGCCGTTCGGCACGTCCAGGCACCGGCCCGAGCCGGCGCCGACGAGCTGCACGTTCTGGTACGTGCCGCCGCCGCTGCCGGGGGTGCCGATGCTGCCGGACACCGACTGCAACGCGCGGTACCAGACCGCGGCCATCTTGTCGTAGCCGGTGGCGGTCGGGTGGATGCCGTCGATCAGGTCGGCGGTGGTCAGCGCCGAGTACTGGTCGACCAGGTGGACCCGCTTGCCGGCGTTCACCTTCGACTGCACGATGCCGGGCAGCGCGGCGTTGAACGTGCGCACCGCCGCCGCCTGGCCGGAGTTGGCGAGCGGGATGATCTGGGCGACGAAGACGTCCGCGTTCGGCGCCGTGGTGGTGATGCGGTCGATGAGTGAGGAGAGCCGGTTCGGCGCGGTCGAGACGTTGTAGTTCTGCAGGATGTCGTTGGTGCCGATGTGCAGCAGCACGCTGCGCGGCTGGTAGGCGTTCAGCCAGCCGGTGATGTTGGCGTCGATCTGGTCGATGCGCCAGCCCGGGTGCCCCTCGTGGTCGTGGTCGCCGAGGCTGCCCGGCCCGTTGAACTGCGAGCCGACCAGGTCGACCCGGTAGCCGCCGCCGGCCAGCCGCTGCCACAGGCCGATCCGGTAGCCGCCCGGCACCTGGGTGCCCTCGGTGATCGAGTCACCGAGCGGCATCACCCGGGTGCCGCCGTTGGACTCGGCGCCCGCCGGCCCGGCCGGCGTGAGCACACCGGCGGCCAGCAGCGCCAGCGCGGCGCCCGCGGTGAGCCATCTCCTCACTCTGGTACGCATGAACGCTCCTCTCACGAGCCGGTGCAGGTCAGGGACGGGGTGGTGGGCGAGCCGTCGGCGATGAAGCCGAACGTGGTGGAGCCGGACGCGGGCACCGAGCCGTTGTACGCGGCGTTGCTGACGGTCGCGGTGGAGCCGCTGGTGCTCAGCGTGCCGCTCCAGACCTGGTTGATGCTCTGGCCACCGGCCAGGTTCCACCGCACGGACCAGCCGTTGAGCGCCGCGGCGCCGGCCGTGACCGTCACCTCGGCCTGGAAACCACCGGACCAGGAGTTGGTGGTGCGGTAGGTGGCGGTGCAGGCGCCGCCGGTCGGCGGCGGCGTGCTGGGCGGCGGGGGAGAGGAGGGCGGC